>CAYLVL010000191.1:0-5280 GCA_964387135.1 uncultured Planctomycetota bacterium | reverse complement strand
ACCAAGGCATGAATCCATCGAGTTAGCCAAGCCCGTTACTAATGAAACATAATATAGTTAGGAGAAGTAAAATGAATAAGGCCATCATCATATTAATCATATCTGCTTGCTTAGCAATAATGATGGGAGGCTGTGCCAGCCAAGCTCAAATAGGAGGAATAGAGCCACTAAGCCAAGGGGCTACTCTAATAGATGTGTCTCTAGCTGGCGACAATACTACAAGCACACCCGAGGCTCAAGTAGAGGTCATGTTTGCAGATATCAATCTTGAAAGTGTTATACGCAATATAATTAATAAACCAAAGGGCGATATCTATGACACAGACCTCCGCAAGGTAATTGCTGTTGAGGCTACTCACTCCAACATAACGGATTTATCAGGTATTGAGTATTGTGTCAATGCTAAGGAACTATACTTTGCCTATAACAACATATCTGATCTATCCCCTTTGTCTAATCTGCCGGGGGGCATAGCGGGTTCAGGTGATAGTTCGTTTACTACACTGCATATCAGCTTGGTAGGGAACCCCATTAAGGACTTAACTCCGCTGGCAAATCTAACAGCTCCCGATGAATTAACGCTTGTGCTCGACAGGACGGGTATTAGTGACTTATCGCCATTAGCGAGCCTGTCAAACCTTATATGCCTATATGCCAGCCAGAATGAAATTAAAGAGATACCACGTAACTCGTGGCATAAATTAAGCGTCCTTTATCTCTGGCGTAACGAAATCAGCGACGTGAGCAATTTAGCTACGGCTACTTCATTGTGGTGGGTCAACTTAGAGGACAACAACATAGCCGATATCTCATGCTTGGATCATGTGGATAAGCTATACATTGATGGTAATCCTTGTGAGGCTCAATTGTGAAGAAGTTATTTTTTGTCATTCTGGTAATGGCGTTGCTTATTCTAGGCAACGTTCCTGCTATTAGTGCCCAGGGATTGGATGCTCTTGAGGCACAGCCAATTGAGATCGTTAGCCTGCGGACGGCAACTAGCCGCACGATCCAGATAGATGACAATACATATCGATTAGAGGCGTCGAGCGAGCCAATTTATTATTGGGATGGCAATTCCTATGAGCCTATTGATAATAGGATTTCCAACTCCATCATGGACAAGGATAGTTATGCCTTCCGAGTACTGCAGGATGCTTTCAATGCAGGACAGATAGTAGAATTTGCTGTTGGTAAGGATTATGTCAGATTCCAGCCGATGGCTTTAGAATGGACGAACAGCTTAAGCCAGATAGAGCAAATCAGCATGCCGCAACCGGTTGCGGGGGTAATATCGAATGTCGATTCGGCTAGTCTTGCAAAAGAAGATAAGAAGCTGGGGACAGTTCGTTGGGATAATGCATATGGGCTAGGACGCGACTTTCAGTATACGTGTGATACTGGCAAGCTACGGAAAATACTTGAAATAGAATTGCCCCTATCTAAGCCCCAGCAATATATCATAGATGGAGGGAACGCTGCGTTAAGATTAAGCTTTATATTCGCACCTTCTGATTTAGACATATACGTTGATGGGAAGGTCTGGGATGAGAGCACGAGGGTAACCACAATGAACGATATTGCCTTTGTGTCAGGCAACAGAACATTGTGGTATTTCTTGCCTGTCAGGTATTGGGATAGCACAGGTGAGCAATTTTGCGGTGAGACTGAGCTAAGGCGTAGCGGGAAAGGCCTATACGTATCTGCTTTAGTTCCTTACGATTGGCTTCAAAACGCTGTTTATCCTATCTATATTGACCCTACTATATCACCATACAGCTCAACAGCAGATGGATTCTTGTATAAAAGGAGCGCTACATACTCTACGGTGCAATCAGCAACCTCTGCTACTGTAATGGAGACAGCTGATAATTATATAAGAATAGGGCAATTGTATAGCGATCCTTGGTATTACATTTACCGAAGTTACTTCTACTTTGATACTTCAACTATCAGCTCAACGTCTGTAATAGATTCGGCTTCTCTGTTCTTGTATGGTAAATCCGATCATAGTGATGCCAATTTCAACATCGTAGTCCAGAGTGGGCAACCAACCTATCCACACAATCCTTTGAATGGTGACGATTACGACAAAACTTATTATGATTCAAACGGCAAAGGGAGTGCATTCGGGACGGCTAGCTTCACTACATCGGGATACAACGAAATAGAGCTTAATGGGGCCGGCTTGGGAATGATAACCAAAGAAGGTACAACCAAATTGTGCGTTCGGAGTGAAGAGGATATAGATGCCAGCGCACCGACCGGCTACGAGTATGTTGATGTATATTCAGCAGATGAAGCTGGTACCAGCAAAGACCCGTATCTATACGTCGAGTATACGACCGTTCCTGATATGGATACATCAGCGTGCACGGATGTTACCTCCACTGGCTTCACTGCCAATGGTGAGATTGTTGACGACGGCGGCTCAACTGTGACTAAAAGGGGCTTCCACTATACTACAACTTTTGATGATTTTGAATGGGGCTCGGATGGAGACCCTCTTGATGATTCTGGCGGGGCGATAGATTGGACAATTTCAACAGGTGGCTCAAGCTATGCTGAAATAGACGACGGTAGGCAATACTTAGGAACGAGAAGTGGGAAACTCTATTATGATGGGACAAATCAAGTAAACCTTTATGGTGCGATGTCCCCGCCTATACATGAGATTCTGCATGTGATGGTGTATAAGGAGAATGCGGCTCGGTCTGGCATATATCGTGGCGATGGCGACCACTTTCTGACAGTCTATTGGAATAGTGACGAGGATTTGCTCTACAGAGACGACACTGGCACTTATGATACAGGTATAGATATACCAGCAGATACGTGGTTTCGATTTACCGCAGATATTGACTGGAGTAGCAATACTTATTCTATTTACATAGATGGAAACCTCGCACAAGCAGATATAGACTTACGAACAGGTACTACAACAACAGATCAGGTTTGGTTTTACAACAATGCTGGCAGCGGTTCTAGTGTATGGCTAGATGAAGTAGCATCCTGGGATGTAGAAGACGAAGATGGCTCTTTCGGTGAAGGCACTTACGGCTTATCTATAACAGGGCTTGACCCTGCGACAACCTATTACATCCAGGCATTTGGTAAGAATTCGGCTGGGTATGGATATGGAGATGTGGTCTCACAATTAACAGCACCAGCAGCGCCGACAAATATTGCTGCTACTGATGGAGACTATACCGACAAGGTCGTAATAACGTGGACGAAGTCGGATGGTGCTACGGGGTACAAAATCTATCGTGATGACGCCTTGATAGACACATTAGGAGATGTGGCAACCTATGACGATACAGGTGCAGACGCACCTACAATAACGCCAGGCTCGGCGGTAGCAAGTGATGGCAGCTCTACGGCCCATGTAGCTTTATCAGTGGAAGGAGAATCGGCAAATGTTGGCACAACCCACACGTATAAAGTGGTAGCTTTCAATGACGGGGGCGATTCTCCGGATTCCGATACGGACACGGGCTATCGTGGAGTAGGGGAATTAAGTTATCAGTGGTATAGAAGCTCTGGTACAGGAGACTCTGATTTCAGTGTTATAGGAGGCGGGACGACCGACCCCTATAATGACACAGGTGCACCGGCACCGACCATCACGCCAGGTAATGCAATTGCCTCCGATGGTAGCTCGACCGACTACGTAGCATTGAGCATAAACGGAGAATCTGCAAATGTGGGGGAATCCCGTTATTACTATTGCACATTGTCAGCAACAGGCGCGAGCAGCCAGAGCACAACTCACGATAGCGGTTACAGAGGCGTTGGGGAATTGACTTATCAATGGCAGCGTAGCTCCGGAGATAGCGACGCCGATTACGAGAATATAAGTGGTGCTACGACAGAATCTTACAACGACGAGGGCGCACCTGCACCGACTGTCACTCCAGGAAATGCTATTGCTTCTGACGGAGCTTCAACGAGCTATGTAATTCTGGACTTGGAAGGCGAGCAAGGGAATGCAGGTGATGGTAGATACTTCAGGTGTATTTTGAACGCCGACGGTGCTACCGAGCAGACTACAGGCTCGGACAGAGGATATAGAGGAACAGGTAGCCTGACTTACCAGTGGTATCGCAGTGCGGCTGATTCGGATGATAACTACTCAATTATTACGGGCGCTACCAGTGTGCCGTATCACGATACAGATGGAGTGATTGAACCAGACGGCAGGTATTATTGCTGCCAGGTCGATATGGCAGGGGCAGAGGCTCAAAACTCGACATCTGATAGGGGCTATAAGCTAGCAATAGTCATACCTACGGTTAACGCCTCAAATGCTACCAGCATAACTGGCTCCTCGGCTATTTTGCATGGTGAGATAACAGACACGGGGAACGAGAACCCTGATACAATTGGATTTGAGTGGGGCTATTCATCTGGCAACTATACGGCAAGCTGGACAGATACTGGGAATTTCAGTGTGGGGTCATTCACCCATACAATCAGTGGCTTGCCAAGCAATACTCAAATCTTCTGGCGGGCTTTCGCGATCAACAGCGCTGGCCAAGGCAATAGTACAGAGCTTGATTTCGCAACTTTAGCTTTACCACTTGCCCCCACAGATTTCGTTATCACGCAGGTAGGCTATAACACCTATAACATAAGCTGGACAATGGGCATAAGTGCCGACACAACTGTAATTAGGGCAAGCGAGACTGGCTATCCTGAAGATGCATCCGATGGCTATCTGGTATATTCCGGCAATGGAACCTCGGTGATAATAACTGGGGTAAATCCCGATATGTCCACTTACTATTATGCGGCCTGGTCACACAATATCTACGGCTACTCTCAAGATTGCGCCCAGGCGATATTAGGCAATCCTCTCGGCATCCCACAGATATTATTTGCCGTAGGACTCTGCGGCTTTGCTCTTTGGAAGAAATCTTGGATAAGAGCGTTGCTATCGGCGTGCATTATTATTTGGGGAGTTTTCGCGATGCCGTATGACATAAAGATAGCAACTCCACTTATCACTGTGGGGACCATTCTATTCATCATGTCTATATTGAGCATCATAAAGGGAGAGCGAAAATGGCAGTATTGAATCCTATTGGGCTACCCCAGATAATCTTTGTACTTGTATTAATGGGCTTTGCGCTATGGAAAACTTCATGGATTAGAGTTTTACTATCTCTGTGCTTGATTACCTGGGGGGCTTTCGCAATGCCATACGATATAAAAATAGCAGCGCCACTTGTTGCTGTAGGATCAATGCTGTTTATCATTGGAGTAATGAATATCATT
>CAYLVL010000190.1:1729-5737 GCA_964387135.1 uncultured Planctomycetota bacterium | reverse complement strand
GAAGGTTCCGTCGTTTTCCAGATCCCACTCGTAGAGGACTATGTCTCCGCCGTCGGGATCGTATGATCCTGTGCCGTCGAAGTTGATTTCCTCGCCGACATAGAGTTCGTACATGTCCGCTTCAGCGATCGCCACCGGCGGTACAGGTGGAGGAGTAACGGTGATCTCAATCAGCTCGTCACCCGGATCGTCGGTAAGGTCGTCCATTGCCCCCTCATCGTCAGTGACTCTCAAGTTGATGTAGTAGACGCCGGGCGCGGGATAGCTTGTGTCGGCCATCGGCCCGAACGCGTCCCAGAGTCCGTCCTCGTCGAAATCCCATGCGTACTCCACAATCACTCCGCCGTCGGGGTCGAACGAGCCGTTATCCTGTACATGAACCGTCTCTCCGACCGGTACGGTCGGTGTTGTGGTGATGCCCTTGGCGACAGGATCGAAATACTCCGGTCCGCCGCCTTCCTCGACTTTGAATGCTCCCGCCTTGGCGTCGAAGATCACTATGGTGATCCAGCCTCCGAAGAACTGGAACCCGACACGCACTCGCGTGTAGTAGATTCCGTCCTCCAGCCACGGCTCAACCGTCCAGTCGCCGAAAAGGCTGAGTCCACCCTCGGGTATTACCACGTCGGTCCAGACATCCCTTGCGTCGGAGCCAAGTCTATTGTTGAACATGTCGACCTGGGTCGCGACGACGGTCTGGTTGTGCATGTCGAAGTTGAGGTTGCTCTTGATGTCCAGGCGATAGTCCATCCAGTCGCCCGGAGCGTAGGTGGGAAGATCGGGGGGGATGGGTACAGGCCTGTTTGTGTAGCTGACCCCGACCTCGATAAGCTTGAGCCAGGTCAGATCGACCGTACACTGGGCCTCGCGGGTCACGTCACTCTGATTGAGAGCGCGCAACCTGGGAGCCACGTAGTCGAGCCTGTAATCCCAGCCGTCCCGTGTAAGAAGCACGGTACCCCATGCCAGCAGTTCCCGCTGGTTGGAGTAGTACTGGAAGTTCCCGAGAATCCTCTCGGAGGGCTCCCGAATTACTGTTCCTGGGGTTAGGTCATTGGGCTGCACGATGTCGGGAGAGGTTCCGTCCTGGTTCTGGCTGTCCATGGACGGAGCCGTGGGGCTCCCGCCACCCGAGCAGCCTACAAGCGCAAAGACTGCCGCGATGATGAAAATCCGCGCCAGATGCTGATGCATGGCTGACCTCCGGTCCGTAATGAAGAAAAAGATTGATGTTCTTCGTGATGCGTAAACCATCGACGCAGGGCTGCACCGACAGCCGAATAGGCTATCAACCTTGATGAAACAGTGCAAGGTCTTGTTACGATTTAGCCGGGGACAAATTGCAGGACAATATCAATTATCGAAGATATTCTTAGTATTCACGGTCTGCCGTGCCGAGGTATCTCATGCTCCCCTTCCTCATACAATGAAGTATCCGACGAAAGCAGGCTCAGGTACCTTGCAAGGTATTCGAGGTCCTCATCCGCAAGATCCTGCGCGGGCATACTCGCGTTCGGATCAACCGCCTGGGGATTGCGTATCCATGCCTTCAATTCTTCCTTCGTATAACGATCGCCGACGCCTGTCAGCGACGGCCCCGTATCTCCGCCGGGATCGTCACCGATCCTGTGGCAATTCGTGCATCCTGAATTCAGCCAGACCCTCAGTCCGCGACTCATATCGCTCATGCTGATTGTCTCACCGGCGTCCGCCTGGTAGCTGGAGCTTCCATCCGCTGCGCCTCCCGCGTCCTGGGTCGCCTGGGATCCGTCAGCGCTATCCGATCCTCCCGATGAATTTGTTACCGGTCCGCCGCATGCCGCGGCGAGCGCCACCATGAGGATCAGCACCGCCACCGTCAAAGCGTTTGTTTCCTTCATTGTTGCCTCCGTTACATCGCTGAAATATACTCCAACTCCCGGCCCAAAGCCAGCGAAGCCGGTGACGGGATTGTGTGGCTGCCGGACGGCCGGATGATACTATTGTGGGCCCTTGATCCGTTTCGTTTCGAGGATAAGACATGGAAAAGGAATGCACCTATCTCGAGGAATTCGATTCGATTCGCGACCTGGTCTGCTGGGGCATGGGTCAGCTGGCGAGGCCTTTCGATTCGCCGTCGTTGATCACCAGTATGCTGGATGGTTTGAAAGGCATCACGGGCAGCGCCAGAGCCGACCTGATGCTCTACCAGTCCGACATGAACATCCTGTTCTTCTCGCGGACCGCAGGCGCCGAACCCGAAGAAGGCGAGGGCAAGATCAGCCTTGCGGACACCAAGAACTCGGCCCCGGTCGAGGCTCTCGCGGGAGGTCACACGGTCCTGGTCGGTGATGTCAGGGAGTCGGGACTTCTCAGTCTTGCCCCCGGATCTCGTACTCTCCTCTCGGTTCCCGTGATCTACGGCGATCGCGTCCATGGCGTGCTCAATGTGGAGCATTCGCTGCCGGACGCGTATGACGCAAGTACCGTCCGATGGATTGAAGCGCTAAGCGGCCTGCTTGCAGTTCTGCTCGAGCAGAGCTATCTCGCGGAGCAGGTGTTCAGGCTGAACCAGCGCCTGATCGACCAGATGACCGAATCTGTCGCGAAGTCCGATCCGGCTTATCGTGCTCACGCGGAGCGTGTGTCCGCGATTGCGGTGGCCATTGCCAGGCAGCTTAACCTTGACGAGCGCACTGTGCATGCGGTTCGCGATTCCGGGTTCCTGCACGACATCGGCAAGTCGGGCGTGAGCGAAAATATCCTCGTGAAACCGGGAAGTCTATCGGAGGAGGAAATGGCCGAGGTAAAACGTCATCCCGTGCTTGGGCGGTTCCTCCTCAAGCCGCTTGGTTTCCAGCCGGACGTTATCGAGGGAGTCGTGAGCCATCACGAGAGATGGGACGGGGGCGGCTATCCAAGGGGTCTGGAAGGCGAAGAAATCCCGATAGCGGGAAGGATACTCGCTGTCGCGGAAGCCTACGAGGTGATGACAAGCGATCAGCCGTACCGAAAGAAGATGCCGGTTGATAAAGCTGTGGAGGATATCAGGAGTCAGGCTGGATCGCAGTTCGATCCGAACGTGGTCAATGCCCTGCTTCAGCTCGATTTGAGCGCATTTCAGACCTGAATCCCGCTATTGCTCTAATACGGCCCTACGGCATTCAGCGCGTTGAATGTCGCTATTCCCGTTACCTCCAGAGTATCCGGATCGTAGTTCACATCCTCGTCCTTGTTGATCGCGGCGACGATCGCCACCACCGTACCGTCGTCAATGTACCACTCATATACAAGCGCACTTCCGGTAAGGCTCAGGCTTTCTACCCCCACTACATACCTGACGACGAAGCACGGCTCATCGACAATCCCGCCGTACGGAACGCTGACCAGACCCTCGCCCCATCCGGCAAGATCGTACGTGAACTCGAACACCGGCGGGTATCCGAAAGAGTAGTGCTCGTCCGAAAAGACCCAGAACGGGTATGACTGCTGCATCGACGGGATGAACTCCACGCTCCCAAGCTCTTCGTCCTCGTGAATCCCGATCCACACGAGTCTGTCCGGATCGGTTGCATATTCCTCCGCCACATAAACCGCGCCGGACACCATATTGTAGATCCCTTCTGTCTTGTAGAAATGATCGAAAGGCGCGGTGAAATCACCCGCGAACGGCTGGACTTCCTCGTGCGCCGTGCTCAGAATCGCGCGATGGTTACCGACAGGGGCGAGCGCAAGTCCGGTGAAATTCCACGGGCCTTCGCGATTCCCGAGGTCCACATAGGGCGCGGCTTCCTCAGCGGTCAGATCGGCGCTCACGTAATCGTAGCGGGTGTTGTGCGTCTTGTAGAACTGGTCCTCGGCTTGAGTCACTCCCACATGCACCATAACATCCATATCGAAACTGGCGCTTAGATCACATACATCAGTGGCTATCAGGCCGATCGGGTATACGCCGATATCGTCCCAGCTCAGGAGAACATCCGCCTCGAAGCTGTCCGAGTAATCGCCGTCGCCATCGAGGTCCCATTG
>CAYLVL010000190.1:0-1719 GCA_964387135.1 uncultured Planctomycetota bacterium | reverse complement strand
TGGACGATCGAAAGACATTCCTCGCCGTCGGGATCGAAGGAAGCATCTGAGAACAGATACTCCTCGTCGGTAATGACATCGCGAGGACCGTCGATCTGCGCGATCGGCGGAGTCTTGCAGCAGATGTCCTCCACCGAGATCACCAGGAGCTCGTCCGGCTCAAGATCGTCCCGGAGACCGCCCTTGTCGGTCACCTTGTGATCAACGAGATATTCTCCTTCCTCGTTGTATGTCCAAATCGGATCGGTTTCGTCAAGCTCCCATGAATTATTGTTGTCGAAATCCCAGAGCCATTCCATGATGTCGTCCGGGCCGTTCGGATCGGTCGACAGCGAGTGGAACTGGACAGGATCGCCTTCATATACTGTGTACTGCTCCGCTTCGGCGGCAGCATGGGGCGCAAGGTTTGTTTCTTCCGCAACGGTTATGTCGAAGAACTTGTATGTCGTGAAATCCCATGGCGGCGTGGTGGTCGATAAGTCGCTCGCTGCGATCAGCGCCCGGTACTCGCCGTCGGCAGCTCCTGTCTCATTCGTGATAGGCACATAATAAACGACCCGATCCTCCCCGATCGCCGCCGTATGATCGTTCTTCAATCCGGTCCATAATTCCGGGCACTCGACCCGCACGCCGGCCGGATTCATCTGCCAGTCGAACACGGTCACAACGAGGTTGACCTCCGCACCCGTCTCAGGAGGCAGGGGATTCGGCAGGTTGACGGAGACTGCGTAAGGCTCCGGCATATTGGCGAATATCGGGAAATCATCGGGAATCTCCGTCGGCGGATTTTCGTTGGGAGCCGCCCAGCTTGCATCGACGGCGTAGCCCAGCACGAAAGGCCCCCCGGAGGGCATTTTTATATGCCACGTTCGCGAAACAGCCTCGCCGGCCATGAAGCAGTGTCTTTCGTAGTAAGTGTAGTATTCGAGGTAGGGGTTGAGCGTCGCGCTTGGGAACGTCTCGGTCGCGAATTTCCCTTTGCTGTATGTGAAAATCCGAGTATCGCTCCCCGGCGGGAAGTCGGTGGGATTGAAGATGGTCGTGTAACCGTCGGCATTGATGACATACCCGTCCGTTCCGTCCGGGTCCTGCGTGGTGAGCCCCGAAACGGGCCAGACCTCGCTCCCATTCCACATCGCGATTCCCCTGACATCGAAGCCGGTGAAGAAGTCAACGCCGGGCCACGGATGTCTCAACTGGATGTCAACCGATTTCGTGCCATCCGGATTCCCCGCGAATCTCGTTATTTGAAGACAATTCGAGCATGGGGTGCCCTCCTCGAGAAACTGGCGTATGTTCGCGTGGAACATGGTCGAGCGGTCGGGGATAACCTCCCATCGATTCTCGATCGGATCGATGTAGATCAGCCACATGCCCCACAAGCAGTGGGGATTTGAAGAACCGCTTCCAGGCTCGCATATCGTCTGGATATCGGGCGGAAATGTCGGCGCCTGATCTGAAGTCGATCCTCCGGAGCAACCGAGCATGACGATCGCGGCAACAATGAGGGTTACAGGTGTGAGAACCGTCCATTTTTGTCTCATTCAACAAGCCTCCCTGAATCACTGCTGTCCAAGATAAACTGATTTTGGACAAGCATAGCCCACAGGATAAGGCATCGGGGCGGTTAAATCGAGATTTCCGGGAAGAGGTCTGCGTTTTTAATAGGGGTCCTTCCGGGTTTGCAGTGGGTGGCAGAATCAGGTAAATATGTCCTTC
>CAYLVL010000189.1:0-5746 GCA_964387135.1 uncultured Planctomycetota bacterium | reverse complement strand
GGCTGAGACAGATACTCCACAACCTCATCGACAATGCCGTCAAGTACTCGAACGACAGCGTGCGAATCAGAGTCAGGACCAGCACGGAAGGCGGCGTCGGCATCATTGCAGTCGAGGACAACGGCCTTGGAATCCCTGAGGACAAATTGCCGTTCATCTTCGACCGCTTCTACCAGGCTGAGCCGGTCGATACCCGCTCGCATCAGGGAACCGGCCTGGGTCTCACCATCTCCAGGCAGCTTGCCGAGCTCATGGGCGGAAACATCACCGTGGAGAGCAGGCTCGGCGAAGGCTCGGTGTTCACAGTTGTCCTGCCTGTCGCCGAAGAAGAAGTGAAGCAGGCTTCGGAACCGAAGAAAATCTTAGATGACGAGCGTGCCCTCAAGCACGAGACGGGCCTTTCTCTCGATCGATCTCAGAAGAAAACGATTGCCGTTGTCGACGACGATCGCTTCACCATCCAGCTTCTCAACCACATCCTGTCTCCAGATTTCGAGGTCCTTTCCGCTACGAACGGGAACGACGCGATCAGGATGATAAGATCCTCCCATGTCGACCTCATCCTCCTTGACTGGATGTTGCCGGGTATGGACGGTCTCAGCATCATGATCGCGCTTAAATCGGAGAAGGATACCCGCGACATCCCCGTCATCTTCCTCTCGGGAAAGGTAGAGCGGGAAGCAATCGATCAGGCCAGAGATGCAGGTGCCTCCGACTTCATCACCAAGCCCTTCAAGAAGGATGACCTTCTGAGAAGAATAACGGAAACCCTGTCCGCCGCAGCCAAACCTCGCTGATGCACGCAGTCTCAGCTACTCGGATTCATCTACCGGAATATGCTCATCCAGCCCGAGATCAGCCTGTTCAGAATCGTCTCGGATGCCCTTCAGTAAGGCAAAAACATTAATCGGCGGAATCACCAGCGTCGGTATCACTCCCGCTCTCGACGTGACATTTGACACGAGTTCCCTGGCATATGGGACGACATACGCTGGGGCATTGAACTTCGCGAATTCCTTAAGCGTCGGCTCACCCTCTCCCTCGCTGCGAAACTGCGAGATAAACGAGAATCGCAGCTTGAATGCCGGTTTCTCGATTTCGTGCATCAGGTCGAAAGTAACCACCTGCATCAGAAGATTGTCTTCCGGATAGTGGTCTCTGCATGTGACATGCAGCCCGTACGAGAGATTCTCCGCGTTCTCCGGATAAACCTCGAATTCAAGCTCCGCCAGCGATATGTTCTCTACGAGAATATGCAAGCGCTTGCTCCGATCAGCTAAGCAGCCTTAGCTAACACCTTTGTCGGCTTCACATCGACATCGCACGCCCCATTCCCTTCCGGCTCTACATATGAACGGAACTCGTTCCGAAGCGCCTGCAGCGGCTTCATCCAGTTCGTCTTCTTGATGCCCCCTGAATCCGACAGGCACTCGCCAATAACTGCTGCCCTAATCCAAGCCCCCAGATCAAGCTTCGCCTTTTTCGCAAGCGACAACGCCTCATCGAGTTCCTCGGACGCCATCGATGGCTCTTCGCCTATGCAGCAGTCATCGCATCGCGTCACTGTGTATCCCAGAAGCATGTTCTTCCAAACCTCTGTGGATCGTCGTTTGCGAACGGCTTCCCGCCTCCTCCTCAACTCCCGCCGATACTCCTCCCATCTATACTCGCGAGTTTCGTCGGGAGTCAGATCATGCACCATTATGGAGAACCCGTTAGGGTGCGCAATCTCCCGCGAGAGCTCCCATGTGAGAAGGACAAACCTTTCGTAGTCCTCCTCCGGGATCATGTAGGCCTCGAATACTTCGGTATCGTCCTGGAAGTCGTCACTGGCTGTACCGGTGTTCCTCCAGATAACCACCGAAGCAGGAACTTCTTCTGAACCAGGAAACGCCCTTTCAATCCGATCTGCGATCTGCCGGATCAGACGAACTCGCTTAGATGCCTTTAATCTCATTCAGAATCCTCCTGAAAACTCCTCTTGACAACCTCTTCAGCACTTCAAGGCGAGGCTGAGCAACGGGAAAAGGCTCATAATCCCCTTTTTCCCTCAGCTCCAATGCCATATCAAGTATCTCTTTTATGCCACTTATCTTGGATCCGAACAACTGATCCACTTTCGCAATGAGGGCATTATGCCTCCATTTCTCAACCATTTGCCCTGATCGATCCATTGCTCGTTGGCCGTGAATCTGCTTCTGCTTGAATAATGCATGCACGGCCAACCTTAGCGCATAGTAATATCTTGAAGCCGCCGCGTTGTAGTGCCCGTTGGATATCGCTAGGCGGCAGACTCTTCGGTTCTCGATGCTCTTCCGCCACAGGTTCTTCGAATCGGGGAACATGGGCCGCAGCGCTCATCAGACTTCGAATCGCCTCGCAATCGCGCGACTTTACCAAATCTATATGCGTTTCCGCAAGTACCTGACGTAAACAATGACTCAAACGACGCCGCGTCAAGCCTTGTTTCATCCTGTCTCGCCGTTCCCCTCTCCCTCCTCCGCGTCCTCCCTTGCTTCCTCGACCTCCTCCTCCACCACTTCCGCCGGCTGCACGTCCACCATCTGAAGCTCCAGGTTCTCCTCCATCTCCTCCGGCCAGTACAGCCGTATCTCGTTCTCCCCCGAATGCAGCAGCGTCGACAGGTTGTAGTACGCGAACGGGTCGCTCGTCCAGTAGTTCCCCCATCCTATCGCTCCCGTGATATCGATCGACGGCTGCACCAGCGTACCGTTTATCTCCATCTGGAGGTGCATGTAAGACTGGTTCTCCCTCGTAACAAACGGCAGCACCCGCAAGTAGTAAGGCGCATACGGATCGTCCACGCTGAACGAGCCTTCCCAGTAGCTGCCGGGCGGTATGATCCAAATGCCCCGGTCGACCCATCCCGTCGTCGCGTAATCCCAGAAATTGCTGACAAGCCCGCTCTCGGTCGGGAAAATGTACCATGACCGCGAGTACGGCCCGTATCGCGACGTATACACGCTCGGTCGCAGTCTTGCGTACGGGTACAGGTACATGTACGGCCACGGATTGTACGGATAAACGTTCAGCGGGTAGTCCAGGTATGTCGCGAATTCTTCCAGCTCGATGAACGGCACGTCCCTCGAGACATCCTCCAGGCTGCGCATGCGATCCACAACTTCCGACGGGTCCCTCTCGTACGGCACCACCCGGAAATCGTTCACCGCCACCAGCCATATCTCGTCCCCGAACTCCATCTCGTCCGGAGCAAGAGAGATCTCCTCGAGCCGCTCGTCCGTCAGCGGAAGGCTCGACACCACCAGGAGCACGTATTCCATGCCCAGCGACTCGCCTATCGTACCGTAGTACTCCCTCTCCAGCCCGCCGTCGTTCAACACCGTGTGCTCGTTCATCACGAGCGGCTTGACCTTCCGATCGGGCGAGTAGTCGATCAGGCTTGCGTACCCGTCATGCAGGCCGCGGAAGCTGATCACTATATCCTCTCCGGGACGAAGCGGTCCGCCTCTCGATACATTGAACGAGAGACCGGTCGGCAGATAGATGTCGGCGGCTTTCTCAATGACGCTAAAATCGATTATCTCCAGCGACCCGTATTCGTCATTGTTCAGTATCTCCGCGCTCGCGGGGACAGCCATAAGGACCGCCACCGCTACCGCAAACAGAATGCAACCTACCCGTTTTGAAGTCATGTCTGTTTGCCCTCCGGACAAATTTCAATGCAAAAATGCGCCACCCCCCTCCCCAATTCCTCAAGGGAGCAGGTCAACCCTTGGCAATACCTATAGATAATCTTACCACGCGGCGGGTTCATGCACAGTAGCTACAATCGCCTTTTCGTCCCGCTGTCACCTCTTTGGAAGGGCTATTTCAACAGGAACGAGACAACCTCCGCATCCAGCTTCAGCGAAGACAGAACCACCTGAAGGTCACCGATCGACAATCCTCCCCCGTTCGCAATCTCTTCAAGCCATCTCGTCTCCTCCGCCGTCCCCAGCCGCTCGCTCGACCTCAGCGCCTCGAATCTCTCGCCAAGCTCCGATACCCCCCGCTCCATCGTCCCTTCGATAATGGCAAGCTCTTCCTCCACATCCGACATCAGAGACTCAAGGCTTTCCGAAGCCTCCGCTATGACAACCAGGGCTTCCCCGGAATCCATCGTCTCCACGTCCAGGTCCGAAAGCCCGAGCGACTCCGCGCTGATCTCCGGATACTCCACTTCGAAACCCTCTTCAGTGATTGGATCGGTCATCACCCTGACAGATACTCCACTCAGAAGCGCGTCGCCTCCGAACCGTGTCTGCGCCGCTATCTCCTCGATTCGCGCCAGCCTGAACTCGATGATCTCCTGCACATCCCCGATCTCGCTTTCCGCGATTTCCCCCGCGTCCACCGCCTCCACCATCCTCTCGACCTCCCCAAGCTCCGCCTGTATCTCGCCAAGCGCCGATCGCACTGTTTCCACAAGGGTCCGGCGAGTCTGCTCCACTCCGAGTTCCCCGCTCGTCTTCATAAGCCTTGCTTGGGCAAGCGCGAGATTTCCGAGACGGATTGTCAGGCTGTCGCCGTTCTCTCCCTCCTCGCTCGCGCTCACCTGCTCCACTGCCTTGAGCAGCGTGGATTCGGACTTCGACGGGCTCAGGGCGGCTCCCACCGTGAGAAGCGCGACCACCTGCGACGATACCTGCCGGATATCCATGTCTGATGTCCCGCTTTGCACTGGCGTCCATATTAGTTTCCAACCCCAATGCGATTTGATGCGGTTCAATACACCGTGAGTCGATAACCCGCGTGACGAGCGACCCCGGCGAAAATACGGGGTTATTCAAGGCGATAATATAGCGAAAAATCACTAATGAATCGCGGGGAGTACGAATGGCGTTATCCGTCCTGATCGTCGACGACGAAGAGCTTATCCGCTACGGTCTCAGGGAGTGGCTCCAGGAAGAAGGCTATACCGTTCTCGAGGCGGAGGACGGGGAGACAGCCCTTCAGATCGCTGGCGAGGAGCCGGACATCATCCTGCTCGACTACAAGCTTCCCGACATGGACGGCCTCACCGTCCTCAAGGAGCTTGCATCTCGTCCCGGAAACGCGATCATCATCATGATGACCGGCTACGGCACGATCGAACTGGCCGTCGAGGCCATGCGCTCCGGAGCCTACCATTTCCTCACCAAGCCCTGGAAGCAGGAAGACCTCGCCTCCCGCCTGCACGCGGCCAGCGAGCTTGTCAATCTCCGCATCTCCTCAGAGGAGCAGCAGGCCACCGAGGCCCAGCAGTACGCTCTCGATTCCATCGTCGGCTCTTCATCCGCCATCAGGCGCGTCAAGGATCAGGCCGCGAAAATCGCCGCCACCGATGCCACCGTTCTCTTCACGGGTGAGACCGGCACGGGCAAGGAAGTCTTCGCCCGCGCTGTTCATTTCGCCAGCGCGCGCGCCGGACATGAGTTCATCCCCGTCAACTGCGCCAATATCCCGGAGACTCTCCTCGAAAGCGAGCTCTTCGGCTACGAGCCCGGCGCTTTCACCGACGCCAAGAAGCGCAAGATGGGACGCATCGAGCGCGCCGACAAGGGTACCCTGTTCCTGGACGAGATCGGCGACATGCCCCTGCACCTCCAGGCAAAGATCCTCCGCGTCCTTGAAAATCGCGAGATCGAGCGATTGGGCGGCGAGCGTACGATCGATGTCGATGTTCGCGTGATGGCCGCTACCCATCAGGATCTGAAGCAGCTCATCGCGGACGGCCGGTTCCGTG
>CAYLVL010000188.1:0-5786 GCA_964387135.1 uncultured Planctomycetota bacterium | reverse complement strand
CAAGCACACACAGCACCAGGATCACGAGCGTCCATGCCCACGCTTTGCTCAGTTTCGTCATAGCTCCCTCGCTTCGCCGCCGAATGTATCGCACATCACCCGACGGCCACACCTTTCACGACAGCCTTTATGAGAACCCGCTGCCATCATCCGAGGGCATCGGGAAACGTCATCGCTTCTTTCTCTTCCGATCCGTATCCCAGACTCGATCGCCGACATCGCCCTGGGCCTTCGTCCGCCAGACCACCATGGCAACAATCACGACGAACAGGGCGAGGAGGAACAGCGTTATTCCTGCGCCGAACGGGTGATCCTGCATGTATGCAATCCAGGCGGGAGCTTTCCAGACGACAAGGCCGATCGCCCCGAGCAGAATCAGGATCAGTATGGTCCTTGTCGCGGGATGCGTCGTCCAGTCGCCCGGAGGCGGTGGAGGAGGCCCCTCGTCCGCGGCTCTGATCCGCGCCCGCAGCTCATCCCGCCCGATATCCGGCGCCGTCTCGCGCAGGGCTTCCTCGAGATCGGGAATATCGTTGTCTCCGGTCACACCTTTATCCTTACTCGGGAATAGTGAGTCCGTCCGACTCGCAGTACACACCGCCTTAGTTTAGTTTTACATTATAGACAATATCCCGCGACTATTCAGCAGCCACGGGCGGATGGGACAGCTCTCTATGTCGTGAAAGGATACTCGAACGGGAGCAATCTCACGCTCCCCGTCCTGCATAGCGACGGGCCTGAACCGGCAGGACAGGAGAAACCGGAAGTTCTTCCCGCATCTCAATGCGGCCTGTCGCTCTCGAAGAACACGCTCAATCCGTCCTCATGAAGCACAAACACATGAGACGGATAGCTTGCCGCTTCAATTCTCAAGGGAGCACCGCTGATTGTCGTGGAGTCGCCGTAGAAGCCGACCGGCTCGCCCGACAGCGTGTAGACTTTCACCAACGGCTCTGCGGTGGACAGCCTGTCCAGCACGTGAAGGAGGTTCCCGGCGTCTTTCGCGATGTCCTTCGGTTCCCAGAAGCCGTCCATACCATCGGATTGCGTCCCGCCGAAATGAATCCCGACCGGGCCCAATCCGACGTTGTAGCATTCCGCGCGAAACTCCGGATCGGTCTCCAGGAAGTACAGATCACCCTGGGAAGCGGACTCGGTCCATCCCACTACTGAATCCCTGTGAAGCCGGTCAGGACCGTAGCCGTTGTTCCACATGACCCCATGCCCTTCCGAATAGCCCGGTGGAGAGTAAGTCAGCAGGCTGAAATCGAATCCAACGCCTGCGTAGCCACAAAACACGGCATGATCGAGAGAGCAAAGGCCCAGAACATCCGTGGCTCCATCGCTCGCTTCATGTTCTGCAACCGGAAGACCATCCTCATCATATGAGCCAGCCCACTCGAGCGACCCCACCTGATTGCCACCTGCGATGATCGAGCCGTCGGGACAGACATCGATGCGGTCTGCTCCCGGCTCGACATCGAACGAGTAGGAGCTGAACTGGTAATAATCGCTCTCACCGTAGACCCAGACTTCCCCGTCCTCATAAAGAACCATCAAATCGCCGTCGGAGGGATCGACGGCGAGGTCGTAAGCATCGACACCGCTCCTGAGCGGAATGTTCTTGGAGGGGTAGCCGATGCCGATGTCCATATCAACACAGCAGATCGACTCCTCCTCCTTCTCATCAGTCAGACGCAGGCAAACCTCTCCCTTTGTGGTGTCGGTGTACGTATGCGTCGGCATGTCATCCGGACCGAGATAATTGTCATCAAGCTCCTCACCGAAAACACCATCGGCATCGAAATCCCATTCGTAGCTGATCTCATCACCGGAATCAGGGTCATATGAATCCCTCGCATCGAACTGCACATTCACCGGAATGGGGCTCCAGGGTGGAAGATCGGTATAAACCTTCATTTCGCAAACCGGGGGGCGATTCAGCGGATAAGGCAAGACGAACAGGTCATACCTGAAGAACGCCGCTAAAGCCGCATTAGGAGCGGCACCGGGCACGGGTGGCGTGTACTGTGACTTGTAGTCATACGGATCGTACTCAGCTATGATCCAGTATTCATTGCCTAAGAGATCCTCTACATTGGTGGCAGGGATCTCCACATGATAGGTGGAGTAGTGCTCTCCTCCGCCGACAGGCACCATCTCATCCGGAGTTAACTGATGCCATCCGCCGATAATCTCGGATTCCACGAAAATCGAGGTCGGTTGGTGATGCCAGCCAAAGAGCTTAATATCCAGGATCAGGTCTCCGCCCCAGTCGCTCTTGTCAACATAATAGACATCCGAAAAACTGATTACGCTACAGGCTATGGCCTCAACCGCGTTGGATGGGTGATCTTCCAGGGCGGGACCGGACCAGTTGGCGATTATCGCGTATGTAAAGCGAACTCCTTTGCAGTTCGGAAAGCGCAGGTGGAAGTAGCGGGAGTTTGTCGAACCGGCTCTGAAAACGCCGTAATCATCGGTCTTTGCAAGGAAATCCCATTCGTCATCGAAAGGCCCAAGTCCATCAGCGAAATACTTGTATGGGTTGATGACGGAGTTTACCTGGCTGTCATGACCAGGCCCCACAGGTCTTGTGTAACCCATCACTCCCTCAACTGTGAACTCGGTCGGATTGAACCACCGGGAGTATCCGTCCGCATTGAAGCAGAACTGATCGTATCCGAAAGCCGAGCATTTGAGCATCCCGCCGTACTGCAGCGTTGTGGCACCGTCACCCATGAAAATGCCCCGCACATCATAGCCATTGAATTTCGGCATTTCGGGGAACGGGTGCGTAATGCTGACGTTAAGCTTGATATCCATGTAATCCGGGCCGGGAATTGAGTCAATCATATCGAATGCCACGCTTCCCGGTTTCAGATTGAGGAACGGGACCACGTTCCATGTGACCATCGCGTGACGGTTCGGGACGACATCCGCGGTCTTGTTCTCGATGTCGAGATAGACGTCGTAGTAGCCCCACAATTGCGTGTGCGAATCTCTGCCATGAGATACCGATGGGCCGCCAATGTCCGAGGTGGCCGACGGAGATGTAGGGTCACCTCCGGAGCATCCGCAGATAATCAAGGCACCCAGTAGAAGGAAAAGCGAAACAGCCAATGGAGAGTTGGCAAGGATTGCCGACGATCGGTTCATTCAGCACGCCTCCTTGTTTCGCCCGATTGCGGGCAAGTTGCTCGACGAACCAGGTTGTTCTGAAAGCGGACAGCTCTTATCCCTAGGAAGGCAACCTACATCTCCACGCATCAGCCCTATATCACGACTAAAGACTACAACGAGAATGCAAATCCCGCAAGGGGAACACAAATCCCTGCTTGTTTAGTTCCTGCAATTTCCCCTGCCCTATGGGGTTTCTTCCTCGGTGAACATGCTGATCATCGCATTCTGACCGTCGACGTGCAGCACGACAATGTTCCCGTTGTACATGCTCCCGTCGATCCTGATCGGGTCGAGATCCCAGTCGCCGGAATCGCCGAAGGGATCGAACGGGTAGACGTCGACAGGATCATAATCGAAGCACTTGATCGCGTACTCGTCCGGCGAGTCGGCAACCCGATCGATGATGTAAATGTACTCCTGGTTGTCGGCGGTGATGTCGAGCGGATCGTACAAGCCGTCCTTGCCCTCAATCTGCTGCTGGCTGGTGCCGTAGCACGGACCGAGGTAGTCGAGCGAGTAGTCGATGCTCGCATCCCACCTGGCGGCAACGCAGTCATCCTTCTCCACGGTCCAGATGTAATCACCCTTGGGGCAGGCTTCCGCGCCGGTGATCAACTGGTGGCAGAAGTCATCGCAGCCGTATGTCGGCGACGACATCGGGAACGTGCTCGGACGGCAGTACCAGGTGTAGTTGAACTGCGGATTGGGCCAGCCCTGCGCGTGATGGTAGTACAGGCTTCCCGCCCGGTAGCCGATCAGGTGCGCCTGATGGTTGGCGCGAATGCCGCCGTTGTTGTAGAAACAGTAAGCGTCGATGGTCTTCTGATCGGCGATTGTGCTGCTGTAGACGAGGTAATGGTTGTATGTGACGTAGGTGTCGCTGGCGTTGTAATGGTAGTCCTTCCACCAGTTCATCGAGCCGCCGGTCTGCTCGAAGAACGCGACATGCCACCACCCGTTCTCGGCGATGTCGATCCACTCCCCGCTTGCAATGGTGTTGATCTCGGTGTAGGACTCGAAGTAATCAGAGTAGTCATACCTTCGCGTGCGACCGTTTTCGTAGAGCACCAGCACATCGCCGCTGGTGTGATCCACGCAGAGATCGAGAGCCGCCCGTCCGGGGAACGTGACATCAATGTTCTTGGTGGGATAGATATTCAGATCAAGCTCGTCGGTGCAGCAGACGGACTCGCCACCGTACTCATCGGTCACTCTTACGCAGGCGACATCGTAATAGTCATCATCGAACATTTTCACGGGCTGCACGTCGGTGCCCTTATCGTATGGATCGCCGAACACGCCATCATTGTCGAAATCCCATTCGAAGTACATCTCATCGTCC
This sequence comes from uncultured Planctomycetota bacterium, assembly GCA_964387135.1. GTDB lineage: Bacteria > JAJVIF01 > JAJVIF01 > JAPKYR01 > JAPKYR01 > CAYLVL01. Next base: position 1,261 of record CAYLVL010000188.1, on the reverse strand, counting down.
TCAGGATCGAACGTGCCGGAGGCATCGAACTCGATGTATTTCGCCCAGCCCGTGTAGGGCATGGTGGTCACTACGCTCACGTCGCAGACCGGATCCTGGTTGAATTGGTCCGGCGAGACGTAAAGGTCGTATCTGAAGTAAGAGGTCAGCGGTTCATCCCAAGCGTCGTTCATGACGTTGTAGGGATTGGAATAGTCGAAATCGTCGTACTGGGCCACGATCCAGTACTCATGATCATGAATGCCGGTAATGATCTCCGAGGGAATCTCCACATGCCATGTCGAGTAGTTCTCGCCGCCGCCGACCGGCACCATTTCCGTACCGGTCATCTCATGGGGATGGAGAAGGACGGTCGACTCGATGTAGATCCTCGACGGCATGTTGCCGTCCCAGTTGAAGAGATCGAAATCGAGTATCAGATCGCCGCCCCAGGTGTCTTCGTCACGATAATAGAGATCCGGCTCAACATACACGCTGCACGCGACCGCCTCGGGGGCATTCGATGGGTGATCATCAGGGCCGACGCCTCCCCAGTTGGCGATTACCGCGTAGCCGAACGTCACCCCCTTCGTGTTCGGGAACCTGAGACAGTAGCGACGCGTATTCGTTGCGCCGGATGAGAACCTGCCCTCCCTGTCGCCGTTCCCATCGAGCCATTCGAAGGCATTCTCATTCGGGTTGAGGCCGTCGGCAAAGTACCTGTACGGACACAGAACCGAGGTTCCCCTGTAGCCGGGTGTCGCGAGACGACCCGGCGTGTAGCTGAAGAGCAGCATCGATGTTGCACGGAACTCGGTCGCGTTGAACCATCTCGTGTAGCCGTCCGCTTCATCGAGCATGTACTGATCGAGCCCGAGCACCGGGTACATCAGGCCGCCGGTCGCTTCCAGCCCGGCCGAGCCGTCTCCCATGAACACGCCCCTGACGTCGTACCCGTGATACTGGGGCATCCCCGGAAACGGGTGCGTAAGGCTGACCTCGATACCGACATCAATGTAGTCCGGACCGATTGGTGTATCGATGATACGGAAGCTCAATGATGTCGGGCTCGAGTTCAGGAAATTGACGACATTCGCCGTGAACATCGTCCCGCGTGCCGGGACCGCATCAACCGTCCTGCTCTCGACATCGATGTACACGTCCCAGTAGCCCCAGAGATGGGTTTGTGAGCCGGATGAATCAGCGGTCCTTCCGCTGTCCGGCCTCAGAACGGGCGGAGCAAGAGCGCTCCCATCGCCGGAGCAGCCCGCGGTTAATGCCA
>CAYLVL010000187.1:0-5811 GCA_964387135.1 uncultured Planctomycetota bacterium | reverse complement strand
CCATGTAGCCGGTGTCTTCGAGAAACGCGATCGCCAGGAAGAGGAGGAGGATGTTCGGCAGAAAAACCAACACCCCGCCGATTCCCGAGATTATCCCATCGACAAGCAGCGATCGTATCGGGCTTTCCGATCCGGCGGGCCACCACCCGCCGACCGTCCCCCCCAGCCATCCGAAGAACTGCTCCAGAAGCTGCATGAACGGATCGCCTACGGCAAAGGTCACCCAGAAAACCAGGTACATCAGAACCAGGAAAATCGGCAGCCCGAAAAACGGACTGATGAAGACCCTGTCCAGGCGGTCGGAGAAGGAGTGACGATGCTCGATGGTATGGGTCACCGATTCGGACGCCGCTCCGGAGATGATTCCGTACCTCGCCTCGGCCAGGAGCATCTCGGGAGGATCGGAGTAGAGCTGCGCAAGCCGTGTCCGCGATTCGGTAAGCGCCCTGGAGACGGTTTCAGGAATCCCGCCGGCATCCTCGAAATCCTTCACGACCTGCGGATCGCCCTCGAGGAGCTTGATTGCCAGCCACTTGACCGGTACATCCCGTGTCGGTTGATATTCGATCCTGGAAAGCTCCGCCGCCAACTTCTCGATCTCGGAATCGAGATCGCGTCCGTACGTCAGCGGTTTCGGCTTCGGCTCGATTTCCTTCCTCGCGACCTTTATAGCCGTCTCGACAAGCTCGTTTATGCCTTCCCTTGTGGTACCCACCGTCCTCACAATCGGCACGCCCAGAAGATTGGAGAGAAGAGGAAGATCGAATTTGTGCCCCCCGCGTTCCGCGACATCGCTCATGTTGAACGCGAGCACCAGCGGCACGCCCAGCTCGATAAGCTGTATTGCTAGGTAAAGCTGCCTCTCCAGCGTGGAGGAGTCGATGATGTCGATCACTGCGTCGGGCTGATGTTCCACAATGAAGTCGCGGGCTACCAGTTCTTCTTCCGAAAGGGCGGTGAGGCTGTACGTGCCGGGGAGATCCACGATCCTGACATCAGCCCCATCAATACTGATGTCGCTCTCCTTGATCTCAACCGTCACGCCGGGGTAGTTCCCCACATGCTGGTGGCCGCCGACGATCCGGTTGAAGATCGTCGTCTTTCCGGAGTTCGGATTCCCTGCGAGCGCTATGGTGAACCTGTCTTTCATCTCTTTGAACCTCGGCCGTACCGAAATAAAAAAAGGCAGCGCGTTGTCAGCCTCGCCACCACATTCACTTAAATGCCCGGCGCGTACTAATCCGATCGAGCGCTGTTTCGCTCCCTGACCGAGACCTTCGTGCTCAGTCCCCGTCCTATAGCGACGCGGGTCCCCTTGACCTCAAGCAGGAGGGGCCCGCCGTTATCTCGTCTCACAACTCTGATTGTCTCGCCCGGCAGGATGCCCAGAGATGCCAGCCTGTACTGCGCCTGTCGTCCGGCGCTTATCGCACTGACCGTCACCGGAGTGTCGATCGGAGCCTCACTTAGAAGACAGTGCCTGATGGAACCGTTTTTCTTATGGTTGTCGCTCATGCTGGTGAACCCGGTCAAGTATGATTATATACTGAAGGCCGCTCGAACTGTCAAATAATCGGGGCCGGACGACCCGACCATGCTGTTGAGACTGAGTCTCAACACAATCCTACACCTTCCCCCCGGTTTTGTCAAGCTTCTTGAAAGGCAAAAAAACGACATTATTTTACCCGGGTTTCCTGTCGGAACCAAGTGCCGTTTCCAGTAACGGGCTCCTGAATGCTATGATTCCGGAAGCCTCAAGCACCGTCCGGTGTCCCAATGATTGCAGGATGTAACCACCGGCGAAGTGCGGAGAAGGCCATGAAACCACGCAAGCGTAACAGGCTGGAATACAGGACCGACGACTGGGCGGCATTCGCTTTCATGCACATCGTCTTCTTCCTGATCCAGCTTTTCTTCTTCTGGATTTACTTCTCCCCGACCCCCTTCACGGAATGGAATATCCCCGTGATCTACTACAAGATACAGCAGATCGGCTACCCGACGGTGCTCCTGTGTTCTCTGGTCTGGATGAACCGCCGATTCTTTCCGGATCAGGCAAGATATATCATTGTATCAATGGCCGTCTTTCTTCTGGAGTGGTTCGGGGCTGATCGTCTCATCATGGTTTTCCTTGTGAAATAGCATGCAAAATGGATGAAACCCGCGGTGACTGGAAGTCACGCGTGAAGCCTGAAGGCTGGCCTCCGGTCGGCCTTCAGGCCATTATTTAATTGCCGGAAAGGCTTGCAATTCTTTGACGGATTAACTAAAATAACGAAAGAAATTTCATCACGGCAAAAGCGGGAATATCCCTTGCAATTCGTCGTATTATCATTATCATTGTGTTATAATCCGCTGTAGGCGGGTAGGTTCTCAGTCAAAGTCGATCTGGTCAAGAACCGTCCATTGGGCGATTAACCTAACATATAAGGAGGCGAAGCATGAATCGATGGACAGTGCTCCTTGCCGCCATGTTAATGGTGCTAGTGGTGGCAATGGGCTGCTCCGGTAGCGGCGACAGTCCCGTGGCGCCGTCTGCCGACCAGGGTCTTACCACTGGATCTTCTCACGCGGGACAGTCCCAGACACACCTTTGGGGCTACTACGATGTCTACATTGACATCGAAAACCAGACCGTTGAGGCGGTACTGAATCGCGAGGTCATGTTTGCGGCCAATGTCGTTCAGTTCCTCAACGGCAATCCGATGGGTATGCAGTTCAATATCATTGAAACTCCAATCGGTCCGGATTACGTCGATGTGAAGATCAATGTCGGACTGACCCATCCGCTGCCCGGCATGCCGCAGTACAACGGCTATGACGTGCGCGGCATATTCATCGGAGACGGATCCCAGACGCTGGATTACGGAACGGGCTGCAGGGCTGCCGCCGCCGGTTTCGACCAGTGGATGTTCAGCGACAACGCGGACGGCTACACCCGATGGTGGAATCCGGGTGAGTTCACGGTGGCCGGAGTCCTCGGGTATACACCCGGCGATTTCGCAACCAGGGGCTACACCGGGAACGCCACTATCAACCCGTACAAGTACTTCGCTGACAATCTGGGTGCCGAAGATGATGTCTGGGAATTCATCAATACGACCTCCGGCAGGGGCGTATTCAGCTCCGGTCGGACGAACACCAGGTATTATCACCTCCGCTTCCCCAACACGAAGGGCGTAAGCTACAACTACGCCATCGTGGCCAACTGGGCCGGCGAGGCTCCCGGGGATCATCCGGCCAACGCGGATGAGGCAGTAGCCTTGAGCGTCTATGTCGAGCCCGACATCTACTACGTTGACGAGTCCGACTTCGGCGGAGACCTGATCCTCGACATCAACGTGCCCAACTGGCCGGAGGGACCTCAGCCGACCGGCATCTACGTCGAGAGCGACATCATCGGCGGCCTCTACACGCTGGACTCGCTGGAAATGGAGCCTGTCGGTGGTACGGATGTCTACTCCACGTACCATGTGGAGATCCCCACCGGTACGTTCAGCGGCACCGAGGGCTTTGAGTACTGGGTCATCTGCGAGTACGACGGTTATGATTACAAGTGCGAGTTCACGCCGCCGGTTCCCGGTGCTGCGCCGAACGCCACTCTCGCCGCGTTCTTCCGCTATGACCTGTATGTGTCGCCTATAGCCTACAACAAGCCGCCGGTATGCGAGGTCGAGTGCCTGACCCCGATGCCGTACGAGGACTGGGCCACTGAGATTGAGTTCTCAGCCGAGGGCTCGTACGATCCGGATCCCGACGATACTCTCACCTTCGAGTGGGACTTCGACGGTGATGGAACATTCGGTGACCCTTATGACAGCGGCACCGATGACCATCCCTTCAAGTACTACGACTCCGACTATGTCGGCCAGGTCTGCGTACGGGTGTCGGACGGCAAGGACGAGACCGAGTGCTGCTGCGATGTTGACATCACGGCGTACAAGACCAAGAACATCCCGCTGAGAGAGGGTGTCGACGCCCGTGACCTCGCCATGGACAACTCGGACGGCGATCTCTACATCCTCTACAGCGACGGTGCGGTGTACAAGTACACCGAGGACGACTACTACCAGGACGGCTCCTCACTTGCGACAACCAGCACGAATGCTGTCTACATGGACGCCAGTCCCAACGGCGACTTCCTGGTGTCGAGCGGTGCGTCCGGATTCTACTGCCGATCGTTCTATGCCAGCGGCTCGCCGGCATCGAACCACACCGCGTTCTCAGCCAACACGTGGGCGCATGACGGCGTCTGCCCGGCAGGTGGAAGCACCAACAACAGGCACTGCTCCTACTATGACTGCTCGCTCAGCTCATCCTACGTCATTTTCTGGATGTGGCAGCCCCCGTCGTACGGTGGAGCTTCCGGTTACCTCTTCACCGAGGGAACCGGCTACTACAACATCAACCACAACTACATGAGGGGCACGGAGGCCGACCCCAACGGTTACGTGTACGTTGTTGAGGATTCGCCGGAGTATCGCGTTGAGCGACGGCATTACTACATGTACAGTTGGAGCTCCTACTACTGGGGCGGCTTCGGCGACGACTCGCCGAACTTCAACGATCCCAGGGATATCACCAGGGACGACAGCACTTCTGCCACGCTTTACGTGCTTGATGAGTTGTCGACCGGTGAGCCCGCGATCAAGAAGTTCACCTATAACGGCACGCCTCAGGGCACGTTCGGTGACTCGACAAGCATCAGTGGTGATCCGTTGAGGATCGAGGGCAGCCAGCGATTGTTCCAGGGCAGCAGCGACAACCTCATGTTCGTCCTGCATGGCGACTCGACCGACGGCTACTTCCTCAGCATCTTCTTCGAAGACGAGCTGACCGAGTAAGTCGATCACTGAATCCATCGTCATTGAAATATCATCGCCCCCCGGCTTTCCGGGGGGCTTTTTGTTATCCCTGCTTCCATCGCAATCCGACACCTTGTCTGAAAAAAACCCGTCATTAAGGTAAAATCCACCTCGGAGACAATCATGTCGAACAGGAAACCATTCCTCTCAATAACCTGTGTCCTGATTCTTAGTGCTTTTGCTCTCGCCGTGACCGCGTGCCCCGGCCGTCAGGATGGGACAACCGACGACGACAAGGGCGAGGAAGCCGAGCTCGGACGCTACATGTTCGATGTCCCGACCCCGATATCCGAGGTGGGAAGCGTGGACACTCCCAGGCTTGCGATGGACCCGGGAAACGGCATGATCCATCTCGTTTTCCTCAGGGACGAGGGATCGGAGCAGCGTGTTATGTACTCGCGGATGGAAAACGGCGAGTTCCAGACGCCCGCGTCGTTGTCGCAGCGCCTCGGCACCAAGAGGGGCGGCGCATTCATCTCGATTCCATCCCGGAACAACCTCGTCGCCTACTGGGTCAATGTAGCGGCGACTGGAGGACAGCTCAGGTACAAGACAAGCGACGACGGCGGCCGGACGTTTACCATCGAGGCCCGCTGGAACGACAGGAACGAGGCTCGATGGCCCTGCGTGATGCAGATCAACGGCGACATCGTCGCCTACTTCTTCGTGCGCTCCAGCGACGAATGGGAGCTTGTGGAGAACCGCAATTTCTCGGACGAGAACGAGCCGACAATCGCCGCGGCCCAGGGTATTCCCTTCCATCTCCAGGGACTCACCGACAATGATAAGAAAGTCTGGCTCGCGTATTTCGTGCGTCACGAGAACGCCGAGGGCGGTCGGATCGTCATGCTGAGAAGCGAGAACGGCGGCGAGAGCTTCGAACAGGCCTACCTGTTGGAGGACAGAATCATCCGCAATGTCACCAGTTATTTCAGGATGACCAGGA
>CAYLVL010000186.1:0-5812 GCA_964387135.1 uncultured Planctomycetota bacterium | reverse complement strand
CAGGATGATTTCAAGAGCCCGGTGCGGAGGTTGCGCGATGGTCGTGCGCATGCGTACAATGGTCCCGACGTCAACCGTTCTTCAATCGCATACCAAGAAGGAGGAGAGACATGCACGTTCTCGTGCTTGGATCAGGTGGACGCGAGCACGCTCTCGCGTGGGCTGTCTCCCGAAGCCCCGGAAAGCCGAAGGTTACAACCGCCCCGGGCAATGCCGGTACCGCGACTATCAGCGATAACGCGGACCTTGACCTTGACGATCATCATGAGATCGCGGATTACTGCCAGGCCAATGATGTCGACCTCGTGATAGTCGGACCGGAAGCGCCGCTGGTCGCGGGTGTGTCGGATGTTCTTCGCGACAAAGGCATTTGCGTATTCGGACCGGGCAGGGATGGTGCGATGATCGAGGGCAGCAAGGTCTTCGCGAAGGATTTCTGCAAGCGCTACGGCATACCGACGGCGGCGTACAAGGTCTTCGACGATCCCGACAAGGCCCACAAGTACATCGATAAAAAAATCCACGATACCGCGGTGGTCAAGGCGGACGGACTTGCCGCGGGGAAGGGTGTTATTGTCTGCGACGATCCCATCGACGCGCACGCCGCGATCGACACGATCATGACCGAGAGGAAATTCGGCGACGCGGGCATCAAGGCGATCATCGAGGGCAGGCTGGAGGGATTCGAGACGACACTGCTCACCATCGTGAGCGGCGGAAGTTACATAAAGCTCCCTTACTCTCAGGATCACAAGAGAGCGTTTGACGGTGACAAGGGTCCGAACACCGGCGGGATGGGTGTGTTCGCGCCGACACCGAAGGTCAGCGAAGAGCTGGATCAACTCATCACGACCGAGATCGTCGAGCCCACACTTGCGGGTCTTCAGAAGGAAGGTATCGAGTACAACGGCTGCCTCTACTTCGGCATCATGGTCACCGATGAGGGGCCGCAGGTCCTTGAGTTCAACTGCCGCTTCGGTGATCCCGAAGTACAAGCCGTGCTCCCCCTGATGGCAGGCGATTTCCTCGGCGCGATCGAGTCCGCATCGAGAGGCGAGCTTGGCGATGTCGATCTCACATTCTCCGGCATGAAAGCCCTGTCGGTGATTCTCGCGAGCAAGGGCTATCCCGAGAAATACAAAAAGGGAGTGGACATAACGGAGGATATTTCAGCTCTTGAAGGCAATCCCGATCTGATCGTGTTTCATGCCGGAACACGTCGCGACGGCAAGAGAATTCTGACAAGCGGCGGACGTGTGGTCGCGGTGACCGCGCTGGGCGCTGATTTTCGCGAGTGCCGCGAGAAAGCGTATGAGGCCGTAGAGGCCCGCAAGCTTGAGGGGCTTTTCTACCGCACCGACATCGGTCGCGAATTGGTTCCCGTCGGTTAACTCGAAACGCTTTACATCCCGGATGTCTGCAATGGAGGCTAGGATGCATAAACTCGAAAAGAAAATTATCAGTCGCGAGAAGGCGAAGAAGATCGGTAACGAGATGCGATTCAATGACCAGACGCTTGTCTTCACCAACGGCTGTTTCGATCTCATCCATCCCGGTCACGTGGACCTTCTCATCAGGGCGCGCTCGCTCGGCGACCGTCTGATGGTGGGACTGAACACCGACGACGGCGTCAGGCGCTTGAAAGGGAAGGAAAGACCGATTCTCGACCAGCACTCCCGGAGCCTTATGCTTACGGCTTTGGAGGTGGTCGACTGGGTGGTGCTTTTCGATGAGGACACGCCCGCCGAGCTGATCGAGGAGGTCAAGCCGAAGATCCTCGTCAAGGGCGGCGACTACACTCCCGAGACGGTTGTCGGTCGGGAGACGGTTGAAAAGGCGGGCGGCAGAGTGGAAATCATCCCGATTACCCTCGAGTTCTCAACAAGCTCGATTCTGGAGAAATTCCTGGAAAGGTCCGAATAAACGGGTCAGGAATCCTCGTTCGACCTGTCCCCCGTCTCAAACTGCTCGAGCTCTCCTATGCCGTCGGTCTCCGATGGTTGTTCTTCCGCTTCCTCAACGGACGGGCTTTCTGCTGCCGGTTGCCCTTCGGATTCCCTTTCGGGCATCGCTCGCTGCCGATCGATCTCCTCAAGTATCTGTCGAGCCAGGCTGCTGCCCGGATTAAGCACAAGCGCGAGATTGGCCTCGTGCTCGGCGGAGTCGAGATCGCCGTATATCAGCGCGATGTGCCCGAGCTGAGCATGCGCGCTCGCCTCCAGCGCAGGCTCCACATCGCCCCTTATCGCGCTGATTTCGAGCAACTGGCGATATGCGTCTTCCGCGCTTTGAAGGCTCCCGTTCGCAAAGAACGCGTCGCCCAGCTCCTTCCATCCGAACCAGCTGTCAGGATCGAGGCTCACGCAACGGAACAGGAAGCTGATCGCCTTTTCCTTCGACTCCTGGCTTTCATCGAGCAGGGCCTGTATGCCGAACCGGTAGAGCGCGTCCTGGTATCGACCCAGCACCTCGGTCTCCTGCGGCTCAAGATTCACATGCAGGTAGGGAGCCGTATCCAGGTTGCTCAGATCATCGTTCAGTCCCTCAAATCGCGGCAGGCCCTCCCAGCGATAGCTCTCGAACGGCCTCGGGTCGAAATAGTCGATCACCAGCATCGGGGCCGCGCCTTCATCGATGCGCGAAGTATCGACGCTGAGGCCGACCTTCGCCGTTGCGGGATCGGGAACATCGCCGGGCCTTCTGAATGCGTAAGTCAGCCCCTGGAGAATGACATCGAGGTTCATTATCAACTCGCTGTCGGCGAACGATGAGGGGATGAACGTCGTGTTGATCGGGCGCGGCCCGTAGTCGGGCACCATCAGCACGATCCCGTAGCGCGAGAGGTAGGGCGAGTAGTACGTCGAGCTCATGATGAACCGCTCGGTGACTTCCCGCATCGCGGTCGGCTCATCGGTGAGAATCGCAAGACTGGGCAGGTTATGGATCCAGTTGGTCGCCCACACATCCTTCCTGTATCCCGGCTCGGGATCGTTCGGATCTTCCGACGGCTCGCAGTACTGCACGTACCAGTAGAGAAACGTCTCATCGCCGGTGGTCAGGAGGATCGCATCAGGGTCGCAACTGTCGAGGACATTCAATGCGTAATTGTAGGAGATCACCGACTGCGACTTGTTACCGTACTCCGCATTGCGCCATGCGTTGACCCCGATCAGAACGAAAGCCGCGAGTGTGAGCAGTCCCGCGAATGTGCGGAATTTCTGATTGGCCCATAGATCTGTCACTCCCTGCGAGCGAATGTACGCGGCGATCGCCCTTAGCGACGCGTCGAAGCCGAGAGCGATAATTGCCGCCATCGCGGCCTGTAGCGGAATCAGCAGGGGCGGCGCGACCACATCGATGTTCTCGAGCGGCGCCGCAAGGATGTCTCCCGACGGGAAGAAATGAACGACGAGGAAGTAGAATATGTAGCCGAGAGCGGGAACAACGAAGGGCGCCATCGGCATCGGCGGACCGTTTGCATATCCTGCCGATCGTTTGAACAGGGAGATGATTATCGCAAGCCAGCCGATAAATCCGAAAATCAGAAGCGGTATGCTGAAGTCCTCTTCGGTGGTTTCAATTGTCTTCTTCAGTACCACTGGTGTAGTTGTTCGCTCCGGTAGAGCCTCCGTGGAGTGGGTATAGACCCGTGACTTCGAGTACAGCCTCCTGGCAAAATAGTCCATGAAATAAGCCATCGGCGGATCGAATACCGGAACCTTGTCCATCGGCACCTGTTGCGCTTCCTCCTCGCTTTCAACGAACACCACCTCGCCCAGCGGGGTTTTGTAGTGGACAAGCGGGAGGTAGATATACGGCGCGAACCCCGCGATCGCAAGCAGGACGGCCAGGAGCCATGTGTACCATCTCAGCCTCAGCCCTCCGTTCATGCCGATGAAAATGAAAACACCGGGGTAGAAGAGGAGAATCGCGTATTGATGGGTCATGGCCAGACCCATGACAAACGCCATCCACAGCGCGTAGCCGATCTTCTTCTCCTGAACGTAGAGAATCGCAAGGTACATGATGAGAGTCAGGAATAGAATCTGCATCGTGTACACTTCGGCGATCTCCGCGTGCTCCCAGAACTGACGACTGAACGCGAGCGCGAGCGCTCCCCCCAGCGCCGCCCATTCCGTTTCCAATGCCCTCCTGAGAAACAGGAACAGGAACACGCAGGCGCCCCATGCCGCGAACGCAGACATCATGTTCATCCGGAACGCCGGTGTCGAGATGCCTCCCGGTATCGGCAGTTGAATGAAAAGCCAGCCAAGGAGCGTGTAGGTGGGGTAGCCCGGAGGATGCGGGATGCCCAGCGTGTAGGAAGCGGTGATGAAGTCGCCCGCATCACCCACGAACACGGTCGGGCACAGGCAGTAGATGTAGGCGATCAGCGGGACAAAAAGCACGATCAGGCCAAGCCAGAGACCCAGGGTCGGCCCGGGTGAACTGCCCGACCCGGCCCGGTCGTCGGCTTCGGAAACCGTGTCCGTCCGATCGCCTTCAATAGGCTCCTGCATGCGCGAAATCATAACACAGAGCAGGCAGGTGCGTGAGCAGATCTATCCTGAGCTTGCACTCAGCATGAACAGGAATCCGAGCAAATACACACCAAAAGGAACCAGAAGCATTCTCCAGTAGAGCGCATTCCCCCTCTTTCTGTCCTGTTGCAGATCTCCTTGACTCGGGAGCACTTCGTCGATATGCGTCGTGTACTCTTTGTACGCCTTGCCCGCGTCCATGTACGAAAGAGCTGCGACCGCGATCAGTGCGAGCAGCCATGTCATTGACAACAGCGCGCTTCCGATCGCGAGCATGGTGTCTCCAACAGGCTCGATTTCCTCTGACGTGAATGCGGCACAACTTGTGATGACGGCCGGGATAGCCACAAGGGCGGTCGCCATGCGCGCGAGGAAGTGCTTTGTCGCGAGCTTCCCCAGCCCTTTCTCCGCATACCAGAGGTCAGCGAAAAGGAACGCGGGCCAGCTGAACGCACGGGAATTGAAGCCGGGACCGTATTCGGGTGGAATCGGCTCTCCCTTGTCGTTGTACGGGAATTCCTGAATGAGCGGGTGATCGACAACCTCGGCCGGTGCCTCGACCGTCGCTGTTTCCAGCTCCCCTGATTCGGACTGCTGGAGCACAGCACCGCAGAAGCGGCACGAGGTCGAGTCGTTTCTGATCAACTCGCCGCATGCGGGGCAATTCAAGAATCGTCCGGCAAGGAACCCGATATCATGCTTGTCGTTATGCATTCCGGGAAATCGCGAGGAAGCGGCATCGCCTTGTCATACTATCCCCTGTCGTGTGGATTGGCAGCTTCCCTTGCTCTCGGATGCGCCGGCATTCTGCTCATTAGATCTTCCACCCTCTGAATAAACGGCGGGTAATATATTTCAAAAATCACCTTGAGGCTTGCGGCGATCGGCAAGGACAGCAGCATGCCGAAAATCCCCGCAAGGTAACCTCCTGCCAGAAGAGCGAACATGACCGTCAGCGGATGAAGATTCAGATCCCTGCCCATGATCCTGGGCACCATGATGTTGCCTTCAACATACTGGAGGGCCATGTAGAAAGCGAAAACGATCAGCGATCTAAGCCAGGCAAGCTCCACGGATGCGAGGATTCCGTTCCCTGCCGGCAGGAAGTAGCTCACAAGCAGCGCAGGAACAAGAGCGATGATCGGCCCGACGATCGGGATCACTTCCGTTATCCCGGCCAGCACTCCCAGGAACAGCCAGTGCCGCACCCCGAGAATCCAAAGGGCGATGCTGGTTATCGCGAACATCAGGAAGCTCAGCTTGAGCTGCCC
>CAYLVL010000185.1:0-5814 GCA_964387135.1 uncultured Planctomycetota bacterium | reverse complement strand
TCAACAGCCCTTCCCGGCTGGCCGACTCGACCATCTGCTCAAGGTACCGACCGCGTACTTTCATGCTTTCGTCCGACATGTTTCCTCCATGCCTTTGCTGCCCGTTTCATCCTCCGCCGATATCCTCTTGAGGCCGATCACGAAGAACGGGAGCACCCCGCGCCCGGTCCTCGCGGTCGACACGAACAGGTTGGTGAACAAGTCAAGAGCCTTCCGGAAAACCAGCCTTGAAAACCGCTTCCCGTTAAGCTCGGCGTATGCCCGCTTGAAATTCAGCACCCCGGTCTGGTTCGCGGTTGAAAGGAAGTCATTCAGCGCCGGCTCGCTCATCAGCCTGAACCTGAGGGCATCGAGATCGTTGACAAGCCTCGCGCACCAGACAGGCGACAGTCGATCCATCCTCTCCATCGCGAGCGCGCCCTCTTTGACCTTCTCCAGTCCCTCCTCGCAGATTTGCACGCACCGGCGTATGCTCTCGATGTTCTCTCGAAGGCCCTCCCTGAGCGGCTCGAGATCGTAGCCGTCGAATCCGGTCTTCGCAGACTCGATTAACCGCATTGCATCAAACGGTTCTCCAAGGCACTGCCCCGCAGCCTCCTCAAGCGTCATGATCTCGCAATTCTCCTTGAGAATGCCGCCCTCCGTCGCGTTTATCACTCTCGCCGACGATCTCGCGAATTCAACGCGGAACCACTCCTTGTACGCGAACATCTGGCGGTTCGTCTTCACCGGGTTCCCGTAAATATCCTCCAGGGTGTATGCGACATGTTTCTTCTCGAACGCCTCCACCGACATGTCCATTTTCTCTTCATCCTCGAAGTAAGTACCCTCCACATATGTCCTGCCGCCGGGGAACGAGAGGTCCTGACCGACGAAGATGATCGGATCGCAACCCATCTTCCTCGCGAGATCGAACGCCATCGTCGCGACCGATCCCCAGCACAGCGTGTGCCCGACATCCGGGATGAACCTCCCGATCCAGTTCATCACCTTGTCGCCATAACTGGCGATGAACAGCCGATCCTTGAAATACTCGAGGCCGGAAGGATATGTCATCGGCTCCGCGACAAGATGCGCCTTGGTGGTCGATGTTCCCCTCAGGTGCTTCCAGTTGGCTTCCTGCGGATCGCCGGTGCAGACCAGGTGGGGCTCCACTCCCGCTGCCAGAAGAGGCTTCAGCGCCGTATCGACCGAGATAAGCACCACCCGGTCGCGAAGGTGCTTCAACTGATGGATGTTCTTCCGGAGGCTCGGGCCCGCGCTTACGATGATCGCGGGTTTTTTCTCAGCCGCCCCAAAGAGCATCCGGACGGGGGGATGATCGACCACGATCCTGAGGCTGCTCATGGTGTTCCGCTGGTACGTCCACGCCATGAGCATCAGTGTCTGAAGGTTGCCCCCGGTCGTCACGAGGAATCCCTTGAGCCTTTCGAGGAACTGGCTGAAGAACGCCGACGAGGGGAGCCTGCTTCTTCCGGCAAGCTCCATGAAACCGAGGCCGTGACAGTCCGCGAGAGCGTACCTCTGCATAAACGCCCCGAGGGCATTGTCAACGCTGGGACCGAGGGCAATTGCGAGACGCTTGTCGGAGAGAACATCGGACAGGTCGCGCGCATCGAGTGCCTTTCTGAATGAGGCGATGTGCGGCTCGACTACGAGAATCTTGTCATCGTCCCGCACTTCAGCCAGGAGTTTCTCGACAGTGTAGCCGAGGCCGAAACCGAGCAGCACGAAGTAGTTCCGCTTGCCGTCGCCGAGAATACCCTTGACCTGATCGGACGCTTCTCTCTCAGGATCGTAAGTGGAAAGAACTGCGACCTCCTCATCGCCGTTCCGGGCGACCATCGTCGGCATTCCATTGCGAGCTGGATGCACGTCAAAACGCCAGCCGGGATACGCGCTGTCCTCGTGATCGGGTCCGAGCGCTCCCAACTCGTCCGCAAGCTTCTCGTTGTTTTTTCTGAGAGCTTCCAGATTCCTCTGGAGGAACTCCCCACCTGCCACCCCGGGCAGGACAGATACTTCCGGATGGGTCATAGCCGACTCCCTTCGGCCTTTTCCGGCCCCTTGGTGCGTCCGTGTCCGTCCCCACCCGGACCGCTCGCGCTTTCGCACAATCGGCCCAGGGCCGTAAGTCCCATCCAACCCATATTCACGACCAACTCCTCTTCCCTGGGCGCCGAAGCCCCGAGCCGAGCGAGGAGCGAAGGCGGCCCATCCACCGAAGCCCCAGGTTGGACGAGGAGCGACGGTGGTATGTCCCCTTCCTTCTACTCTTCCTTCTCCCTTTCCGGAAGGAGCTTTATCAACTCCGGTATCACCGCCATCCATTCATAGAGCAGCGGCGATAACTCGTACTCTATCAGGTCCGCAAACATCGTCCAGTTCTGCTCCTGGACGGCTTTCAACACGTCGCCCGCCAGCCTGTTCAACTGGTTGAGCTTGTCAAGAAGACTCAGGTCGTCGATGCGCACCATGGAGAAATCGACCCTGAACGCCCCACGCAATCCGTCAAGCACTTCGCCGAACGCGCTGATTATCTCCAGGGCGGCGCTGGCGTCACGCAATCCCTGCTGGATATCGCCTTTACGTATCGTCTTCGCGGCGTTCTCAAGCACCGAGGAAAGCGCCGGAAGATACTCCTGCGCGTCCTCCAGCGATTCGTACGCCAGATACAGGCTGTCCGCGCTCTCAAGCTCAAGGGTGGTTATATCGGAGATCGGGAACCCGCCCAGGCCTATCTCCTGGCCCTGATCCAGAACCTCTTCGTTGAGTGTGACCTGGGTCACTACCTTGGGGAACTTCACGATTTCGCTCTCGATGTATTCCATCAGATCCTTGAAGG
This sequence comes from uncultured Planctomycetota bacterium, assembly GCA_964387135.1. Classification (GTDB taxonomy): domain Bacteria; phylum JAJVIF01; class JAJVIF01; order JAPKYR01; family JAPKYR01; genus CAYLVL01. Next base: position 2,969 of record CAYLVL010000185.1, on the reverse strand, counting down.
TCGACAGACCTTCAGTCTCAATCGCTGCTTTCTGCCCGTCAATGAATAATTCCATCTGCCATGTCCCAGTGAGATTACCGGGCAATTCTACATCATCCCCTCGGGACCTCAAAACGTCATCAGGTTGTTATCGGAATCCCGCCACTTCTGCTTGTGCTGGAACCGGAAGCATTCAGCCTCGCCTCCAGGAACTGGCTGGTCTGCTCCCATGTGGCGAGCGCGACCTCCATCCTGGCGAACTGGGTCCTCAGCCGCTGCTCGTAAAGCTCCAGTCTGTATTCGTAATTTTCTATTCTCTCCGCAATCCTCAGAAGCTCGCGATCGATCAGCCCGCCCAGCCTGATCTTCTCGGAGACTATTCCGCCGGTGCCAGTGTACGCGTCGAGGAAGGTGTCAAGACGCCTGGACAGTCCGGCATTGAGCGACGCTTCCTCCCCCCTGACCGTCTGCGAGGCGATTCCGAGCGTGTTCGCAAGACTCGATCCGCCTTCCAGGTCCTGGATGCTGATCCGCGCACGTCCCGAATCAGTGAGCGAGACAAGCTGCAGGTAACCCCCGTCGGTCTGATATACGAGTATCTCGCTGCCCAGTCCAACCTGCGAAAGCGAGTTCGCAATTTCCGATCTGATCTGGGACGATGAGTGATACCCGACACCCAGCGTTACCGTCGCCTGCGTCGTTCCATTACCCACGCTGAAACTCAGAGGCGCAGCGAGTGTTATCCCGTAGCTTATGTCGATATTTCCGGTCAACTCGGCGCGGGACGACATCTCGTTCGAGAACAGGGCGAGGACCTCGTCGGGTCTGTCTTCCAGGGCCCGCTGGAACTCGGTATTGGTTTCGAGCTCCTGGAGGATGGTGTCTCGATCGGTTGAGTCCGTGAGCAGGTAGGCGGTGCGAGCGAGCGCGACGCCAAGGCCTGCCTCGCCGGTCGTAATGCCGATTTCCGCAAGCGTGCTCAACTCGCCTTCAGTAATGCTCGCCACAGGCGTGTAGACGTTCAACCTCATCGCAGAATCAAACCGATTCAATGTGGAAGACGAGAAGAGCTTCTGTCGGATCCACAGCTCCTCCCTTGCCGCTTCGTATTCATCAATCTCACTGAAAGTGAGACTCGATCTCTCGCTGTCCGTCAGGGATTCGAGATTATCGCGCTCATCCTCGGTAAGAGGCTCGACATCGACCAGCTCGATAAGCTGGTTGTAGGCCGCGATGAAATCCGCTACCGCTTCGGTTGCTCGCGATGTGTCGGCGGTTATGTCTATCGCGATCGGATCGGACGCCGTGCCTTTCAACTCCAGCGTCACATCGTTGAGAACGTCATCCACCGTGTTCGTGTCGCGTATGTAGCTCCGTCCGTCCACCGCGAACTGTGCCTTGACCCTCTCGGAGCCTATGTTCTGCGAAGCCTGGTAGCTGTCGGTGTAGCGCATCGCCGACCAGAAGTTGGACGTATCGGTTGCGCTGCCGATCCGTATGCGATTGAAGTACGGAGGCTCGTCGAGATCCTGCGTCAGCACCAGACGATCCTGCGTGCTGTCGTACGATGCAATTACTCCCGCAGGAGAGTCGTTGATGCGCTCGATAATGTCCTCCAGGCTGTCCGCGCCCGCGTTGAGTGTTATCTTGACGCCGTTGATTGTGAATGTTCCGCTTACAACCGGGATGGTCAGACCGGAGTACGCGAGCGCGCTGCCGGTATTCACGCTCCCGGCGGAGCTTCCATTGAACTGCACCGCGCCGCTCACGGAAAGAAGACCCAGCGCCGTCAGGAAATCGGAGGTGTCTCCCGCCGCTCCGAGCGAGATCGGGTCCGTGTTTCCGGCATCCGGACGATACATCAGGAACCTGTCATGGACCGCGTCATATTCCATCATTACGCCGGCCCCGGACGAATTGACAAGGCCCATGACCTCATCAAGCGTCTGGGTTTCAGGATTGTCTATCGTTATCGTAACTCCGTTGATAGTGAATGTTCCCGGGGTTACCTCTATCTCGAGGCCGGAGTTGTCGATGGTCGTGTATATGTTCACCGGCGGAGTGGTGGTCCTCGTGGCGTCGGAGATGCCGCTGGCCCCGAAGATAAAGCGCGATGTCGCCGGACCCACGTTCAGCTCGCTGGACTGGTTGGTGTAGATAAGCGCCACGCCGTCATTGAACGCGCCGCCGTATCCTTCAAGTTGTACGTTCTGAATCAGGTCGGTGATCGCAGTGCCGTCAGTACCGACCACCGTCCTTCGCTGTACCGGTCCGCCGTTATCAGGCTTCATGATGGTGGTAAACGTGTAGTCCGAATCGTCGGTGGTCGCCGACTCAACGGACGCCAGCCCGGAATCGCTCAGCGTGCTGATATCGGTGTCCACACTCAGGGTGTCCGGATCGAGCACATTTTCGAGTATCCCGTTGCCCGCCGGATCATCCGTCAGGCGAAAATCAACGCCCCCCTCGCTCGCGAGAATCTGGAGGTTGTAAGCTCCGCCGCCGTCATCAACGAGTTGCGCGGTGACTCCCGGCACCTGCGCGTTAATTGCATCGATCAGATCCTGCACCGTGCTTCTCGATGAAACTCCGAAGACGGTCACCGGATCGACCACTCCCGTGCCGTCATCCCGGTCGATCGTGAACAGTGCCGCTTCGGTGACCCCCAGATCGCCGAGAATCGTGTCCGCGGTCAGGCTCACCGTACCGGTCACGACGCCGCCGCGACCCTCGGTTCCGGTAACAAGGTGCCGTCCGATCGCGGCTACCTCAAAACCCGACGTCCTGATCGTCTGGCTGATATCGTCCGATCCCTCCTCCACAACGACAAACGTGCCCATCTGAAGCTCGAGGCTGCCGTCGGGATCGTCGAAATACATCGAGATCCGGGTCGAGCTGGGACCGGTCGCCTGGTCCCTCAGGACAATCTTGCCGTTCTCAAGCGTCACCGCGGTTTCGTACGGAGGATTGGCGCCATCGTTGAAAAGCCC
>CAYLVL010000184.1:0-5828 GCA_964387135.1 uncultured Planctomycetota bacterium | reverse complement strand
CCCTTTGACGAGTATGTCGAAGGGTTTTTTGCAGGAATAATGCAGGTTGCGGCGACTGGGGCAGCCTGTTGCAATGATTCGTGCTTGCTGCCTATTCCAAAGACCCGTCCCCGCTATCGAATTCCTCGATTTCCTCCGTGCCCGGATACAACTCGTACTCGAACTCGCGCGTGTCGCCTATCATGTACGATGCGAACACCAGGCTGTACATGAGCGAGTCATCCACAACGTATCCCGCCTCCGGATGCTCCCGCAGTCTGTGGATGACATAGCGATCCCTTTCCCTGTTGATCCGGACCTGTAGCGGGGGATCGTAACTGAGCAGTTGCAGCGCGTCCAGATAGTCGTAGTAGCCCTTTTCGTACGCGAATTCGGTTTCCATCCTTCTGACCGACTCCCAGTCCTCGTTCGGATCGCCCTCAACAGTCGGCGTGAGAAGCACAACCTGCTGATTCTCGGTCAGCATGAAGGATCTGAGATCGAAATCCTGCGGCTCCGCTACAAGGGTGAAGCCCCTCCTGCCGGATGTGAGATAGCAGGTGATGCTGTACCTCGGAATAAGCGTAGCGCCCGAATCGTTCGGCCTGAGATAGCCCGTGGTGACAAGCTCCTGGAGCCAGGCGTACTTGCCGTTCGTCACGTAAGACGAGTAGCTTGCCTGCGCCGCTCCAAGCTCGTAGAGCTTCCTGCGCGCATTGTACTCAAGGGCCATGCTCTGCTCGTTGACCTGGACTGAATAGGAGTAACAGGAAAATCCGGCACCCTGCAATTTCAGATTGGCCTGATTACCTGCATGAGCCGCGTTCTTCTGGAGCAGGGATACATGCCCGAAGACAATCAGCGCGATCAGGCCGCAGATGAGACTTATGTCCGGAATTCTAAACTTGTCGGTCATGGTTTCTTTTCCTAATGTCTTTCCCTTGCCGCATCTATTGTATCGAGAAACTCCTGATCTCGCTGTAGGAAAGCCGTGCGAGCGTATCCTGATCGTCGGCGGACAACACAGGTCCCAGCGCCGTAGCCGCGACAGCCCACGTGTAGGTCACACCGGGCTCGAGCGCATCGTAATAGGGCCGGGTGAGCTGGAAAGTCGATACGCTGCTGTTGAGCGGAAGATAGAACGGTCTTCCGCCGGGAAGGATCCCTGTCACTCTTGCGACGTAATTGTTCGCCCCTGCAATGGTCTCCCAGTCGAAGAACCCGTTGACCCGGACCGTCGCGCCGGTCGCCGGCTGATAAAGCTCCGGCGCGGTGCGCTTATTGATTACCCATCGCTCGCTCCAGCGCTTGCCGGATGATATCTGCGCCGCGACCGCCCACTCCCACTCGCCGTCCTCCGCGTAGAGCTCCACGAAACTGGGCGCGAGATTGAGTTGAGTCAGTTTCCCGAGGTTGACGCCGCCCACCGGCACCAGGCTTGAATGACGCCCGTCCACCCAGACATCCAGCCAGTATGCTATCGGGCTGGTGCCGACCGCGGGCTGCCACCTGAACATGAGCGACGTGCGCAGACGATAATCCGTCCCGTCGGCGGGGGCCAGAAGGATCGGCGCGAAAGGATCGACATACTTCTCCTCGATCACGACGTTCTGCGTCGGAGTGGTGAAACTCACCGGCTCCCCATCGTAGGTGAATTCGATGGTCAGCGAGATCCCCGCTTCGCCGGGTTGAAGTGCTTCGAATTCCCACTCCGCATGGGCGGTGTCGCCCGACGGGATGTCCCCGACCGATGCCGGATTGTCGCCGCTGGCCAGCGACAGCATGCTCGACGAGTAGTTGACCGTTATCGAAAGCTCGCCGTATGTCCTGTCCGAGTTATTCGTGTAGTCCGCCTCCACAACAAACTCGTCGCCCTCGGTGACAGTGTCGGGTACGGTCAGGAATTGAACCGGGTCTACATCGACAGCAACCACGTCGCTGTCGAACTCGATCAACTGGCCGGAGTAAGTGAACTCCACCGTAACCGACATGTTGTGCGAGCCCGTCTCCTCCGCGAGGAACGACCACTCGTATTCCGCGTCATTGCCCGGATCGATATCCCCGATCGCAGCCGGATTGTCGCCTTTCACCAGCGTAAGGTTGCCCTCAAAGAAGTTGATTTCGAAGGAAAGGCTCTCGTATGTGCCCGGTGAGTAGTTGGTATAGACCGGATGGACATCAAACACGTCCTTAAGCCCAAACGTCCCCGGATCGTTCAGGATCACGGTTTCCTCTACGCTGACAGTCGCGCTGTCATTGCCCGTTACAACCGTTCCGAGGAATCCCCCTGTAGCAGTCACATCGATCGACTTCTCCCCGTCGGACGCGGCGAACACTTCCCATGTCGCGACCGCTTCATCGGTCGGATTCAGATCGCCAAGCGGCTGGGGATTGTCGCCCGAAACCAGTTGCCAGCCGGATGGAATGTCGATCTCCGCCTCTACATCCTCCGCGGTCTCCGCGCCGGTGTTCTCGACATTCGCGCTGACCTCTATCACCTGAAACTCGTGAGCAGCCGGAATCGGATCGATCGAGACAGTCAGCTCCGGCTTGTCAATCGTATACTCCGACAAGACCGTATTGGCCGATATCGCGTAATCCTCGGATGAAACGCCGCTGTGGAATTCGGTCGCGATGACGACGATGATCACGTCCTTACCTGCATCCGTGGAATCGAACTGTATCCACTCCTTGTTCTCGTACTCCTTTGTTGTCTGGTGTAAAAGCTCCTTGGTTGATTCATCGTAGACGAGGATGTCGAGATTGCTGATCTGCCAGTTCGGGTACACCCCGTGCTTGTTGTACACGAGCACGACCCTGTCGCCTTCCTGCACTCCCTGGATGGTGTAGAAATCGCCCTCGCCAGCATTCTCAAGCGTGCCGGAGAAGGTGTCGGCTATGTGAGAGTAGGCTTCCCAGGCGTCGATATAGCCGAAACCGGTGTAGAAATCCGGCCCGATGCTTCCCGGCGACGATGTGTAGTCTTCCGCAGTGGCGAATGTCAGCGCCCTCATCTCAAGGGAGCCCGGCACACCGGCGCTGTAGAGGTCAATCACAACTCCGGCATAATGCGGCGCCGCCCCCGATGTGCCCGGGAAGTTACTCCATCCGCCTCCGCCGTTGGGAGCATTCACGTTCGTTGGGGCGAGAACCTCGGGCTTCAGTCTCTCCTCGGTGCTGTATGGACCATGACACGGACCATACTTGCTTCCCGACCAGTATGTGTCGTCGTCTCGTGTGCCGGTATTGTTGTTGACGTTGATAGCCGCTACCGAGACTCCGTTGTAGCATGTTTGCGGTTTGTCGCGGATGTATTCTCCGCTGCATCCGACCCCATGGTTCCCAGCGCCAAGCGACCACATCGCGCCGTAGAGATCGACCGTGTTGTCCACAAACGCCGACACCGCGTTCAGGCCATTGTCCTGGCTGCAACTCGTCGCCATGACAAGGCTCATGCTCACGATCTCCGCGTCGTCATAGCCCGCCCCGCCCAGACCGGCCCAGTCATATGCCTGCTGCATCGTCTGGAAAGCATCGTAACCATTGCACAGCTTGCCATTATAGAAAGTCTCCAGCCCGTACGCGGTTCCGGTATACGTCGTGTCCTGACTCGCCATCGCACCCGCGCACCATGTGCCGTGCGTGAAGCCACCTTCCGCATTACAGCCGGGCGCGTTTGTCGGGAACTTCTCCGATATGATTTCCAGACCTGTGAACGCCGGGTGGCTTGCGAGCATGCCAAGGTCAATCAGCAGCACGTCGAAACCCTCCCCGTGATACCCCTGGTCCCACAGAACTTCGGGGTATGTGCCCGGTCTGAGCTTAAGGCTTTGCGTGCTCGTGTCGAGCACGGGGATGGCCTCGATTCCCGTTATGACCTCGCACACGCACCCGAGACCTTCGATCTCGGCAACATGCTCGAGTGTCGTGCTGACACCCAGCGAGTTCAGGACCACGTCGCGATGGACAACCGTCGTGTCCGGAATCTGCTCAATCTCGCTTGCGGCCCGATCCTGCATGCTGCCCAGTGCCCCACGAAGCTGCGACGCGACATAATCCGCGCGGTCCTCCCTCAGCCTCGACAAGCGATCGACAAGCGGTGCAACCTGCGACTGCACCGACCACCCCAACTCCGAGCCCCTGTTGGCGCGATAGATTTCCCTGATCTGATCCCCGATTCCGTCCATCTCCGCAAACTGCCCGTTCGCAAGTCGCCTGACATCGTTGTAGACGGATTCCGGTGTGTCGCGAAGTATCGCGGTCAGGTAAATCGATTCCCGCAGCGACTCCCGGTACTCATTGTGCACGCCCACAGGCACCCGGAAATACGCTGTCGGCCGAACCCAGGAAGAATCACCCATACTGCGGCTGTTCGTCCTGCTGCTTACAGGCGTCGACACCACGCCGATAAGCAATTCCTCATCAAGACCGCCGGGCAGGACATCATCGAACACAAACCTTAGTCGCGTTGAGTACTCGCCGATGCAGCATCTCTGCTCGGCGGCGCGAATGTCGTCCGGCCCGAACACAACCGGACCGCCCGACAACATCCCGGATGGCGACTCGACGAATATCTCCGAAATCTGCCCGTTTATATCCCCCTGTGTCAACGGCATCTGCCAGTCCCATACCATCAAGTGCAGCACGATCTCCCCGCCTCTCTCTATGTCACTCACATACCATGCGGTGCTTTCGGAAGTATCGATTCCCGCGTTCAGAGCCGTAGGCGAGTTGGCACCAAGCGGGAAATCCTCGATTGAAGGCTCAGGAATTGACCTCCCTTCCGAATCCAGAGCCCGTCGCCAGTTAGCCAGCACGACGAATTTGAAATCGACCTCTCTCGATCTCCTCTCAACAGGGAAATCAAGGACGTAACGCCTCGTTATCGTCGATCCCGGCAGGAAAGCCCCTCGATACATCGATCCCGACGGTCCCGACAGATAATCGCCCAGAGTCTCCGTGCGCTCGATCCCCGCCGCGAAATACTTGTAGCCGTTGATTGTTGCCGTGAAACCATCGTCAATTGATCCGTTTTGCTGCGGGCCCGCCACTCGCGTATAACCATCGGCGTTCGCGACCCTCAGATCTTCCTCGCCCGCATAGCGCACGGACGGATCATGATCGCTCACGATCGAACCCGTACCGATGACAATCCCCATGACATCGAAAACCGTCATAGCCCTCGACTCGAACGGGTGGGCTATCGAAACATCCACCTCGACAATCCCCTCATCGAGGAAGCGACTCGCATCGACGATTTCAACAGCCGGCTTCGCCAGCCGCGAATCGGACCCGACCGGCATCGCGGGAAGTCCAAGCATCCTTTCTGCCGAACGCAAAGGCCGGACACCGACTCCACCGGAATCCGTCGACCATGTCACCTCGTACGCGCCCAAAGCCAGTTGCGTTGAGGCTTCACGGGAAGTCGACACGTCGGCATTCACATCGTTCGTCAGGGCGGGATTCGGGGCGGTCGGCGATGATTCCCCGGAAGAGCATCCCAGCATGATAATCAGGCTAAAAGCACAAACCAGCCCTACCGGCGGAATGGGAATCGACAGGGTACGCACGGCACATACTCCTTTTTGACTGACGTGGGTTGGATCGGCCGATGCCTCGATGGAGGAAGACAAGCGCCAACCATGATAATAACATACAGGACCAGTCAATTTATAACAGAAAACTCCATCCCTCGCAATTCACCGACATCCCCATTCAATAAGCACAACTCGCCGAGGCACGACCGTAAGGGAGTGCGCATCCGGAGGCACGACCGTAAGGGAGTGCGCATCCGGAGGCACGACCGTAAGGGAGTGCGCATCCGGAGGCACGACCGTAAGGGAGTGCGC
>CAYLVL010000183.1:0-5829 GCA_964387135.1 uncultured Planctomycetota bacterium | reverse complement strand
GACCAGCAAGGTCGACGATCCCGACATGATCGTCGATGCCGCGTGCGAGCTCGCGCCGCTTGGAAGCGAGTTCGCCGGCGAGTTCGTCACAGATTACTCCCCCGCCGACATCGACACTTTCCACCAGGGGACCGCCGATGTGAAGGTCGACCGGCTGGTCGAGGCCGGCAACGGCATGATCGCAAAAGTGAAGGCTGCGAAGCAGGAGGCGATGTTCGAGAGCAAGATCGAGCGCGCCGTTGTCAGGGCCACAATCGCCAACTCCGGCGGCGGCCGTGCGGATTTCGCCAAGACCCACTTCGGCGGATTCCTCTCAGGCTCGATCACGAGAGAAGGCGATATCCTGATGCTCTGGGAGTTCGGCGACAGCACTCATATGGACGACCAGACCGATGAGTGGGCGGAAGAGACTCTCAGGAAATTCGCCGACTCCGCCAATATCGTCGGCCTACCGGCGGGCAGCTATCCCTGCATTCTCACTCCCAAGGCGTTGATGATCGCAGGACCGATCATGTCCGCCCTTAACGCGCGCATGGTCGTCAAGGATATGTCCCCGTTCAAGGACAAGGTCGGGGAGAGGATCTTCGATGAGCGGATCAACATTATCGACAACGGTTTGGATCCGGAGCGAACCGGCACGCAGCCGATCGACGATGAGGGCGTGACGGCCCAGAAGACAGTACTTGTCGAGAACGGCGTTCTCCGGGGCTTCATCCACGATCTGCACACCGCGAAGAAGATGGGCGTCGAGCCTACGGGCAACGGCATGCGTGCCGGACTCTCGTCCGCTCCCCGGGCAGGATACAGCACCTTCGCGCTCAGCCCGGGCACGAAGTCGCTGGACGAGATGATCTCGGGCATCGAGAAAGGCGTCATGATCGACCAGATCATGGGCGCTCATCAGGCAAGCCCGTTCTCCGGCGACTTCTCGGTATCCATCAACCTCGGCTTCGTCATCGAGAACGGCAGGATCATCGGTCGATTCAAGGACGGCATGCTCGCGGGCAATGTCTTCAAGATGTTCAAGGATCAGGTCGTGGAGATCGGCAGCGAGTCGCAATACACCAATCTGCTCGCGCCGGCGGTCCTTTTCGACGGCATGACGATCTCAACATGAGTTGGCGGAAGGCTTCCGAGCCGCGAACGTAAGCGAGCGGGGACATCACTTCAGCAGCCGTGCACATTCCCATAAGAACGACCGCGCTCGCTAGGGCGGTCAACCATCATGAAATCCATAAGCCGACGATGAACATCCCGTACCCCCTACTCATGGGACTACGCGGTCGCCTTCATCGAGAAGCAGATCGATACCGAAACGTTGGAGAAGCTCCGGTGCTTTCTCGCGTTTCTCAAGGACACAGGCGAACTTGTCAGCCGGATCGGTGTCGTGCATAATGACAACCTGAATCTGTTGCAGTTATGCCCGATGCGCATGAACATAGTCATAATGAGGGCGAAAGAGAAGCCGGGAAGTCGACGTTGTCCCGTATCAGCCTCAACTGGCTCAGGTTCGGCGGCGCCTGGGCTGGTATCACCGGCCTTTGGGCGGCCACCAGTGTGTGCCCGTTCTGCGGACAGCCTGCATGTCCCACGGGGTTCGGGTTCGCCGCCCTTGTAGGGCTTGTCGGCGCGACTTTCTTTCATGTTCTGAGAAGCTGGGGACGGTGGATGAAAGCAATGGCGGCCGCAAGGCCTGTCGCCCGCGTTACAGGACATCCGCACACATCGTCTGAGTCCCAATCACCCGATACGAAAGGACGGATCACATGAATCGCATCCTGATACCGACAATGGCAGTCCTGGTTTTGCTGATGTCCACATCGGTTGCGGCGCGACCGTTCACCATCGATGATTTCGATTCCGCCGATTCGGATCAGGCGTTGGGGTACCAGCAGGCTGCGGCCAACCTCATGGCGGAGCTGACAATCACCGTGGCCGATGACGAGGGCAATGTTTTGCTCGCTGTCATGCCGTTCCCGGTCGAGCTTGTCGCGCTAATAACCCAGGCGGAGATTCATACTGCCGGCTACACCCAGCCGGAGGACCTCTATGCACTCATCGAGGACGCGAACTTCTATAAGCCCCTTGCCAACTCCTTCGCATTCTCGGTGGAGGGGATCCCGAAATACGTCAATCGCTCGGTCAGCATGTACTATTACCCTTACGAAGAGGCGACCGATGGAATCGAAGTGGAGATCATCCCGGTGACCGAGGGTCAAGTTCTCGACGACGGCGTCATGGTCGCGGAGTGGGCGATGGTTGCCGCCGATCCCGAGACCCTGATGCGGTTTCTCGCCGCGCCGAAGGTGGTCATTATCATAGGCGAGGAGCTTGAACCGGAAGAGCAGATCGTCCTGGATTGCGGCTTCTGGCGCCAGTGGGGCCTGTTCGATCTGAGGGAGATGGAGGAAGAGGAGGAGTCCGCTGCCAGTCAGTAGGCTTGGTAATGGGATTGCCATCTGTATCGCTGAAGGTTGAGGGGAATTGCGAGGGAGGCAACAGCTGGTCAGGCAAGAATCTGAGTCTGTCTGCAGCATTCGCTAAGCTGCTGCTATAGCGCCATTTCTTGCGTTCTCCAAAAGCTGGGATGTAAACGATGACCTTCTTCTGGCGGAAGTGTGTCTTAATAGCTTCGATTGCAGGAACAAGATCACTGTCTCCGGTTACAAGAACAAGGTAATCGCATAGATTATCGTAACAGTCAGACACCATCTGCAAAGCGATATTGACATCGGTTCCTTTTTCCTCTGCGGTCTCGAACCATCTTTCGCCTGAGTAGTTGCAGTCACGGACTTTGCACTCGATTCTTTTAGTCATGAATTTGCCAAATGTGATTGTAACTTCTGGCAAGGTTCTAAGGGCTCTTATGTAGGTCTCTTGGTTCTTCGTTCGAGGCCCAATGATCATGGCAGTGAAATAATCGATGTGGACTATTTTATCGTGCATCCTTAGCAGATGAAAGAATTTCCGCATATCGAGCCATTTGTATGGGGTGTCCTTTACCATCCCGTAGTAGAAATTGAAGCCGTCTATGTATATTATGCTGCGAGGGTTCACATCAAGTTACCTCCTATGGAACAAAAAGAAACAGGCAGCCATATAAGCTGCCCTGCCGGTTCAAACCGGGTAGTCGTGTAATTCTTATACCATAATTTATCGGCTTTGTCAAGCCCTCCTTGACTCAAATCACGGTACTGCCGCACTGCGTGGCTTTTTCTTCATCTGCACCTGCCTCAACCTGAACATCAGCGCGATCACCATGATCGCGATCCCCATGAAAATCAACATATCGGGCGATACTTTCTTCTTGTCCTGAAGACCGGCGGGAGCGGGCAGGTCGGCAATGGCATCGATTGCCCCAATGATAGCGCCCGAAAGGTCGCCGCTTTCCAGCCTTTCGCTCATTATCAGCGAGATCTCCTGCTTCTTCGCCGGAGTGATCGAATCGGCCGCGACATCCTGTACTCCAAGCGCGAACTTACGATCCGCAGTCGAGACATACAACAGCCACCCCGTAGAGCTTATGTGCCCCAGACCCTGGAGATAGTCGGCGTAATCCTTGACATACTCCTCCAGGTGCCATTCCTCGGTTCTCAGGGCGACGACCACGTACCCGTCCATGCCGTTCGAATCGTGCGCGGAGTCGAGAGCGGCGCGAATCCGCGCGATCTCATCGTCGGTCAGCTCACCGCTGAGATCGGTAATCATGCCGTCGGGCAGCGGGAAGTCACGCGTATTCTGTGCATCCGCCGCGAAAGCGATAAGAGTGACCGCGACCAGGATCCCGGCGAAGACAAGCGCCCTTAAGTTGAACGAGTCCGTACTCACTCTAGATTAATGTCGATTGGGGGCGTGGGATGTCGAACGAGAGGCGTGTCTCAGTCGATTCTTCGCGTATGCCCTTCATCCACAACAAACTGCGCGAGCTTTCCTGCACTTATCATGTCGATCTCCGGTGGCGGATCGCATGCGGTCAGGAAAACCTGCCCATGCGGTAGAAGCTCCAGCACCCTCGCCCTGCGATCCGCGTCCAGCTCGCTCATCACATCGTCGATCAGCACCACCGGCTCGATCCCCCGCTTTTCCGTCAGGACATGAAACCGCGCGAGATGCAGCGCGAACATCGCGCTACGGACCTCTCCGCGACTCGCGTATGTCCTCACCGTCTTGCCGTCCAGCGTCATTCCCCAGTCGTCGCGATGCGGCCCGATTGTCGTTCGTCCCGATTCGATATCCCTCCTCCTCGACTCCCTCAAAGCATCAAGGTAAACCTGCTTGAAACGATCGGGTTCCAGAGTCTCTTCGGGATTCATCGATTGCGGAATGCCGTCCAGCGACGGGATGTAATGCAGCGCGGCCTCGTACTTCTCGCCGATACCGTCGCGGAAGATCGCGTCCGTGCGCCCGCCGAGCAGAGCGAGAATCCTGAGACGCGCGACGGTTATCCCGGACGCGGTCTCGGCAAGCGGTTGATCGTAGCTTTCAAGCACGCCCAGATCCGGGCCTTCGGGCCTTCTCAACAGGCTGTTACGCTGCGACAGCGTTCGCTTGAACCGCCTCAAAACCTCCTCGTGCGGAAGGTGATACTGCACGCACGCGAGATCGACAAATCTCCGCCTGGGCGCCGGCTCCATGATGAGAATCAGGAGGTCCTCGGGGAAAAAATCGACGACAAGCACCTGCTCCAGGTACTCACGCCTGCGCGCGGGAGTGGTCCCGTCGATCAGCAGCTTCTTCGATCGCCCCTCCGCCGAAAGCTCCACCCGATGCTTAAGATCGCCGAACGTAAGTTCCCCTTCGACGGTGAACCCGTCCTCGCCCTTGCGCACCGCGTCCGCTATCTTCCCGCGCTTCCCCCTCAGCGAGATGAGCCAGTAGATCGCCTCCAGAAGATTGGTCTTCCCCTGGCCGTTCCGACCCGAGATGAAATTGGCCCCCGATGAGAACTCGATCCTCTCGGACGCCAGGTTCCTGAAATTGCGGGGATATAGCGAGTGAATAAGCACGCGAGGAAGGATTTTAGCACAGCGGAAAGCCCGGAATGTTGCATCATGCAAATAAGCCGCTGACGAGTACAAAAGTCTTTCGTCATAAGATCGGATGATATGCGGTTGACGTTTATGTATTTCCGCTGTATATTTTTTGATGAAAAGTAAATCCCGCTCTCTGGTGCCGGGAGAGCAAGAGGGAGGGTGGAAAAATGGCAATATGGAGGTTAGTTCGACCGGGCGCAATCATTGTGCTCACGGCGCTGTTGTGCGGATGTGCGGGGGGGAGGGGGAGACCCTCTGATCCCCGATGAAGGCTCGAAGACGGGCGTTGATTTCCAGGACGTTTGGAACATTTTTGGCGAGACGTATGACGAGGATCCTTGGGATCCCGAGTTTCTGGTGGCACAGGAAGTGGACGTTGCTCCTCTCGTGTTCGGTCTGCAAGGCTCGGGCGTAGCCGGAGATCTTGTGACCGACCTAGAGGGCAACAGCTTCGTGGCGGTTGTAAGCAGAGTCGATCGCATGGAAGGCGGCGTTCCTGTTGAGGAAGTAATCGAGCTGAAGTTCTTCGCGATGCGCCAGCGAGCAGAGCATTGGGTTCCTGAGCCGGTGATGTACTGCGATGATGAAAACAGCTCCGGCTATTGGGGATCAGTAATCAGCTACCAATTCAACATCTTCCATGGCTACAGAGTCTCCAGGATTGACCATGATCACTGCAAGTCGCCGAGGGTCGCGGTAAGATCGCGGGGCGATACGCCCGACTATGTAAACTTCGAGGTTCAAGTCGCGTACGAGCTTAATGATGGCTCCATCTGGGTCTACACGGGTTGGTTCC
>CAYLVL010000182.1:0-5852 GCA_964387135.1 uncultured Planctomycetota bacterium | reverse complement strand
TTATTCTGCCTCTGCTGTGTGACATCGTGCAATCCGGCACCCCCTCCCGCCGAATCCGGGGCAGGGGACGGCGGCGATGCGGTGTTGCAGCAGACGGAAAACCCGTATCAGGCCGCCGAGAACCTTGCAAAGAGGGCCGTGCTTTACAAGGTGGCCCTACAGGAAGGGGATCTCGCGCCTTTTACGGTGCCGAAGGATGTAGCGCAGGAGCTTGATGCGCCCGATACCGCAAAGCAGCTCAATGAATTCTGGTACACGATCGACTGGGCAAACGCGAGGTTGGCGCCGCTTCCATCCACGACCATTACCGCGCTGGAGCCGGAAGTGTTTCCGCTTATCGAAGCCCGCCTGGACGAAGTCGATGAGGACGCGGGCTGGGTTCAGTACGCGCTGGCGTACAATCCGGACGCCATACGGATGCTGGTGTCGCGGGCGCATACAGACTGGCCGTCCGAAGAGCGGGAGTGGTATCTCGGCGGCATACCGGACGATTGTCTCCAGGTCTGGTGCGTACAGGTCGGCGGCGAATGGAAAATCCTCGCACAGTGGTCGTGCCCGAGTTTCATCGAGCGCCCCATGCCTCCCGAGCTGCCCCCAGGCTTCTGGGATCAATTCGAGAGGAGAGAGGAGCCTGTTGCGGAAGAACCCGATGATTCGGATGAAGACGATACCGAGGAGATAGGGGAACCAGCTCAGACCGGCGACGAATGACTTTGAGAGCGCTATCCGAGCCACGACTGTAAGGGAGTGGACCGGGTCAAAACTGTTCGTTGTCGGCTACGCGTCTTAGAACCAGGAACTCATTGCTTTCAAGAAGCCCCACGGCGGGATCGAATGTCAGACGGTGGAAGAGGATTCCGTACGCGACGGCGACGGGCATAAGGAGATAGGCGAGCAGGTTGTTACCGAGGTAGATCGGCAGTGCCACCATCGCCAGAGCGGGAGCAAAGGCAAGCGCCAGCGCGATCAGGGCTCCCGCGTTAACCAGGCTGAGAATGAGAGTGCCTCGCAACGTGAATGACGGCCTGTCGAGGGGCATCCAGTAGGGCCAGATAGCTGACGTGAAGTTGCCAATGCTGAGGATCAGGATGAAGAGCGTGATCATCAGGCTGAATGTCGCGAAGAAAATGTAGGTGTACGGGTAGTAAAGGAGGACCAGCAGGCTCAAAACCAGCGCGTCGATCATGTAAAGGCCCCCCAGGAAGATGTTCTTGCCCATCAGAATGTGCCTTCGATGTGTGGGAAGCGTGAACAGAGTACGCGCATTCTCGCTTTCGAAGCCGAACTGGTTTCCCGAGAAAAGCAGGCCCTGTCCAATAACGATGAAAAGCACAACGGCGAACGTGATGTTTCTGACAGTCGGACCGAGCTCGGGCCAGTAGCTGAAACGGACGTAGTGCTCAAGGTTCCATCTCATCGCCATGAGTATGATGACCGGAGCGATAGTGCCCGGCAGGAACTTGTAGAGCAGAAAATAGGGGCTTCTCGCGGCGAACTCGAGCATGTCCTTCTTGTAGACGGCGATCGCCCTGGATCCGAAGATCGGCGCGAGCGCCTCCTCCAGGCCATTAAGCATGACGGTGGGCAGATCCCTTCCTTCCGCGATCTTGCCGCCGCCCGCCGCTTTCTCATCACTTTCCCAGAGAACCGCCACGAGCAGGTAGTTGAGCACGAGGACACCTGCGGTCCAAAGCCCGAACTGCATGAGCGAGACCTTGAACTCCTCCCATCTGCCGTCCATGTAGCAGTCAAGGGCGATGGCTATCTGTCCCTGCGGGTATGGTCGGAAGACTTCTATTCCTGCAGGCCTGAAAAGAACGAAGAAGTTGAAGGTCTCGGCGGGATGTCTCACAAGACCCAGATTCAGGAGCATAGCCCAGACCAGAACGGCCGCAATGATGAACATGAGCACAGATACCAGATTCAGTCTGGGAAGAAGCACATATATAAGGTTAAGAAGCGTGATCCATGAAAGGACGAGAATAAAGAGAAGGGCGACAATAAGGAGGATCCCGACGGGAATCTGCGCCGGGGCAGGGGATGTGCCAAGGAAAACTGCGATAAAACCGGCGAGCGGGAGAAGGACAACGATGTCGGTGAAGGAGCCAAGGAGGTTCGACAGCCAGATTTTCCATGGAGCCAGCGGGTATATCCTGAGCCGCCTGAGATCGTAGGATTCGTTCAGACGGTAGCCCGCGAGCGGAATGAACAGCCAGGGGATGAAGATAAGCGTGAAGAGGTCGCAGAAAACAAGCGTCCTGGGCATCCAGTTGCCGAATAGGGCGCGCTGAGCGACATGGTAGAGCAGCCATGATCCCAGCACGAGCCATGCTATGAACGCAAGGACGAACAGCACGGTCTCCAGGGACGCGATCGCGTGACGCGTGTACAGCCGCCATGTCAGGCGAATCTTCCAGCCGATGAGATAGAGAACGTCGCTCAACTTACTCTACGGCCTCCCGCGTACCGACCAATGTCAGGAAAACCTCCTCCAAAGACGCTCCCGGCGAGCAGCCCGAAAGCTCGCAGATCGAGGCAAGGGAGCCCGACGCAAGCAGCTTCCCTTTGTGGATGACCCCGATCTCCCTGCTGACACGCTCCACGGTTTCAAGCACGTGCGACGTGAAGAACACCGTATGGCCCTCGTCCACCATCTTGTTCAGCGCGGCGCGAATCCTGCTCGCCGCGGTAGCATCGATCCCGCTGAAAGGCTCATCCAGGATAATCACCGGCGGCCTGTGGATCAGCGCTGCGGCAAGAGACGCCTTTTTCTTCATGCCCATTGAAAACGATCCCATGAACTTGTTGCCCTCGAGATCCAGAAGCTTCAGCAGCTCGTCTGAGCGCTTCCTGATCGCGTACTCCTCCATTCCGTACATCTTTCCAACGAAGTCGAGGTACTCGTGGGCTGTGAGATGCTCGTACAGCACGGTCTCCTCCGGCATGAATCCGACCCGCGCTTTCACTTCCAGCGGCTGTTTCTCGATATCGAATCCGGCGACCCTGATAGTCCCGGCGGACGGTCTCAGGAGCCCGACCATCGCGTTGATGGTGGTGGTTTTGCCCGCTCCGTTTGGTCCTACGAAGCCGAAGAAATTGCCTCGCGTGACCCTGAGATCGAGTCCCTGGACAGCATGCGTGCGACCGTAGCGCTTGTGAAAACCGCTGATTTCGATCGCGTATGCGCCGGGCTTGTCTGAGGAATTCGGACAGGACATGTTTCGCCTGGATTGTTCCATAGAGCGTATGGGATATCAAGAAGCGAGTTGGCGGGATGGATTTGGATGAGGCCGGGGTAATGTCGCATAATAGATATTATGTAGCATTTGCGCTAAAGGCCGATAATGCGGCGGATTTGATTTATTCCCTGTAGTCGAATCACAGCAGTGGCTGAGCCACGAGCGTCAGCGAGTGAGCGGGCCACTTCGCCGGCCAATTCAATCATGTGATCTGCTTTCATAGCAAAGTGAAGTCCCCACTCGCTGACACTCGTGGCTCAGACTCAATTGCGGATTGCACGACGTTACAGAAAATCCCGGCATTGACTGAACGGTAGTGCCCCTATATCATGCCGCCCGATATGCCCGAATGGCTCATACATATGCCCGACTGGCTTCACTGGTTGCTGATCGTCTTCTTCGGGATCGTGTTCAGCGAGCACATCATCACGAGGTCGCGAAGGCACAGCAAGCAGTAGCCTCGAACAAGGGGATCAGTTGGAGTTCTTCTCCTCGGTGTCTTTCCAGAGGCGTTTCTTGGCCTCGAGCAGGCGGTCGAGCGACGTCTCGTCGCCTTCCGGCTGAGCGGGAGTCCCGGGACGCTTCGGCTCGGCCTTCGGCGCTCTCTCGGCGGCCTTACGAGCCGCCGGGTCTTTTTGGGCTTTCCTTTCCGAAAGGATCTCCCTGATACGCTGATCCGTGTCCACCTCCCCCTCCCCTCCTGCCGTCTTGCGCGACACGAGGCGGTATTGATCCTTGACTTTCCTGAGCTGATCGATGTGAGTCGGTTTCTCTGTTTCGATTCTGCGCCTTTCGATCGCGGCGACTATGGCTGAGCCGACGCGCTCGCGGACATACTGGATGGATTCTCCGGTCAGGCTGAGACGTCGGACGGCGATATCGATGGGCAGAAGGCAAATCGCCGCGATGAGAAGGTAATACCAGAGATCAAAGTATCGATTTATGGGTTGATTGGTATGCCGAAAAACCTCTGACGGCGGACCCGCGAAAACGCCGCCGGTCGCATCCGCGAGCTGCGCGAGCAGGAAAAGGTCCGGACCGCTGCTCTCGTACTCCGGAGGGAAGCTGACCGAGAATCCGCTGGAGACCTGATCGACGAGGTTTCCCTCGGCGTCTTTCCGGTGGATGTTGACGAGGTAGCTTCCGATCTCGGTGGCATCGAGCGAGGTCTCGTACCTGCCGGGAGCAACCTGGAAGAGGTCAAGCTCAACCACATTGGAGTTGGGAAGCGCGACATTCGCGTTTATGATCGCGTCGGTGATCATCTCGCCGGACGAGTCGATGGCCTCGACCGAGATATAGGCTTTCCCTGCCCTGAAGTAGATGTTGGGGACGAGATTACCGGGCATCGCGCCGCCGACCAGCCATCTGGCGGCCTGGGTCCAGACCTGTTTGAAGCCGGGCCATGTCAGCCATCCCGCCGCCCAGTGGGCTTTCGCGTCCGAGGTGAACGCAAGCGATCGACCCAGCCCGTACTGCCAGTGCACGAGAAGCGGATCGACCCGGTGTGTCGTAAGCGCCTCGGTAGCCAGTGGCTTAGTGTTAACCGATACATAGCCGAGAAGCGGCGGCGAATCAGCCCAGTCGACACCATCGGTTACCGGGGACGACATATTCGGCATGGCCTGGAAAGGCTCTTCCACGAGCGCCCGGTTGGAGATCATGAATGTCTCTTTCGTGAAAATCTGGGGGACGGAATTGATGTTGTTCGTGAAATAGTGATTTCCTCCGCCCTGCCTGGCCAGTTCCTGCATAAGCTGGACGTTGGCGTCGGATCCGACGGAAATCGTGGTGAGGGTGATATCGGAGTCGTTCATGCGGTCGATAAGCCCCTCGAAATCCCCGGGCGCGGTGATCCCGTCCGACAGCACGATCATGTGCCTGATCTTCACATCAGCGTTGCGAAGAGCCTCATAAGCGGGCTCCATCCCGGCATACACCGATGTCCCTCCGCCTGCTCTCATCGTCCCGATCATCTGGCGTATGGCCCGCTCGTCACGGACTTCCTGTAACGGCACAACCCACTGGCCCATGCCGTCGAACGCGATGACCCCGACCTGATCGGTGTAGTCCAAAAGCTCGACCACAAGTTCGCATGCCGCCTTGGCGATGTCTATCTTCTGCGCGCCACCCTCCACCATCCCCATGCTGCCCGATTTATCGACAACCAGAGCTATTGCGATGGACGGCATCATCTCCTTGCGGGTCAGATCGAAATCAACGGGCAGCAATTCCTCTATCGGAGTCCGGAAATAGCCGCCGGGACCGAAGGAATTGACTCCTCCGACCATCGCGAACGCCCCGCCGAGGTCGCGGACGTACGCCTGGTACATGCGCATGGTCTCGGGCATCAGGAGTTCACCGCCGACGTCGCTGAAGATAATCACATCGTACGGTGCCATTCCAACAAGGCTGGTGGGCAAGCCGCCGATATCCCGGAAGACAGCCTGGATACCCTCTTCCCGGAGAGCGTTCACGACGTACGGCTGCTCGTTCGGGTCGCCCGACACGTAGCACACTCTCGGGCTGCCCTCGACTATCGTGTAATCGGTCGCGGTATTGTTCTCGGCCTCAACATCACCCTGGGCCATGACCTGCACGCGGTAGGAATAG
>CAYLVL010000181.1:0-5858 GCA_964387135.1 uncultured Planctomycetota bacterium | reverse complement strand
CCAGTTACGGTCTTGATGCGGAAACCGGTGAAGTGCTGTGGGACGGTCCGAGCATAGCTGGATCTGACGCCTATGTCACGCACGACCTGGACGGAAATTTCATCATGTGCGGCGGCTCGGGAGTAAGGAGCATCGATCCGATGGACGGCACGGTGAACTGGACTGCCTATATCAATGATACCGGCTACTGCACTCCCGCGGTGGGACCTGACGGCACCATCTACGCCTACGGGAACTGGATCTACAATGCGACTCTGCACGCGCTCGATCCGACGGATGGTTCGGATAAATGGTCGAGTTGGCCGACGCTGGGAAGATGCGACAACGGCGTCACGGTGCATCCCGAGCTCGGCTACATCATCGTCCACAGCCATAACGGTCTTTATTGCTTCGAGGACCTCGGCTCGAGCTACTCTGTAGTCTGGCATCAGGGCTACTCGAACTCATGGTACACGTCAGTCGCGGTCGCGCCCAACGGCGATCTGGTGTTCTTCGATGGCGGCAACACGCTTCGAAGATGCGATCCCGAGACCGGCAGCACTATTGATTCATCCTCCGGATGGGCGAGCTACGGCACCCGTCCGGCCATTGGTGATGACGGCCTGATCTATGTGAACTCCAACAACAGCCAGTTCGGGTCGTTCATGTGTTTCAATCCCGACTGCACGATGCGATGGATTTATTACGGCTCCAATAATCCCTACGGGATCAATATGTACTTCAGCGCTCCGGCGCTCGGCCAGGACGGGACGGTATACTCCGTGCGACGTCACATGGGCCTCTGCGCCTGGCACGACTAGCAACGCGGCACGCGGAGGCGCGACCGCAAGTTCAATCCCCAGGGCGGTTTCATTTGGGCCGGATCGTGGGGCGGTGAGGATTTCGACTGGGCTGCCGAAGTGTGCGTCGCCGGCGGCAGCATCCATCTGCTTGGCTCTTTCAGCGGGGAAGTAGGATTTCGATCCGGGCCCGGAGTCTTATCTTGTGGAGTCAGTGAACGAGCTCGATGCGTTCATCTTCAAGATCAGCGATTGCCGTTGAAGGGCAGGGAAGCGTATTCTCAGAGAGGCTCCCTCAGCACCGCCTGAAGACCTTCCCCCTCAATATGGAAATACCTCGCCTGCGGATGATGCACAATAAACGCGGATGTCGACTGCTCCGGCACGATCTGGTAGGCGCTAGTAAGGCTCGTGCCGATCGCCTGCTCCGCGCCCAGCAGATCGAAAATGATCCGCTGCTGAGAAAGATCGGGCGTTGACGGATAGCCGAACGAGTATCGGTGCCCCTGCCCCTTCTCCATGCCGCTTTCCGCCCTGATCTTCCGATGCAGGTACTCCGCGAACGCCTCCGCCGACTCCATCGCGAGCCCGTGCAGGAAGAATCCCTTCGCGTAATCCCCGGCCTGTGTGAACGACCGTACCGTCTCGCTCACTCTTCCGCCCATCGTCACTACCTGTAGCGCGATGATATCTCTCTCGCCCGATTCCAGCGGTCGGAAGTAGTCCGCGACACAAAGCCGCGCTCCGTTCGGTTGCCTCGGCAACTTGAATCTTGCCAACTCGACTTCGCTCTTGAGCGGATCAGGGTCCGCAAACGGATCGAAAATGATTATGTGGTTCCCGGACGAGTTCGCGGGGAAATAGCCGTACACCGCCGCCGGCAGCAGCCACATACGCCTTCTTGCCTCCTCCTGTAAATCCTCCAGCAGCGGCTCGAAAGTCGAATGAACAAGGGCATGATACTCCTCGGCGGTGCGACCTCGAATCCCCCAGTTCAGCTTGAACAGGATCTTCGTGTCGAGGTGCTTGTAGATATCTCGAAGGTCGACCGACTCGAGCGCCTTGGCTCCCCAGAACGGCGGAGTGGGAATCGGTGAGTCGTACGTGACCGCTCCGGGCGGGGGGGGAGCGGCCTTGGCCTTCCTCTTCTCGGCTTCCGCGACTACCTTCTTCGTGTTCTCGCGCCATGTTCGAGCGCCTTCCTCGGCCATAGCTTCGAGTTCGATTCTCTTCTTCGGATCGAGAAGTCCCTGCGCGAGCCTGAGACCGTCGAAAGCGTCCTTCGCATAATAAACGCCGGGCTTGTAGATCTGGTCCGATCCGATCCAGCTTATCCGTCTCGCGAACAGGCGGTTAATTGCCGCGCCGCCGATGATCACCGGCACATGGAGTCCCTGCCGATGGAGTTCCTCTATGCAGTATTCCATCTGTCTGGACGTCGTGACCAGGAGCGCCGACAGACCCACGATATCGGCATCGTATTCCTTCGCCCTCGCGACAATGACAGAGTTCGGAACCTGCTTTCCGAGATCGCGGACCTCGTAGCCGTTATTCTGGAGAATCGTCTTGACGAGGTTCTTGCCGATATCATGCACATCCCCTGCGACGGTCGCCAGAAGCACCCTCCCGCGACTTATCTCGCGGTCCTTCGGCAGGTAATTCTCCAGATGTGCGACCGCTGCCTTCATCACCTCGGCCGATTGCAGGACGAACGGCAGGATGATCTCGCCCGTCTTCATCTTCTCGCCGACTTCCTGCATCGCGGGAAGCAGAACGTCATTGAGAACCGACTCGGGCGAGCGTGACTCGACGGCGCGGTCGACAAGAAGCTCGACGTTCTCCTTCTTTCGATGAATAATCGCATGCCTCAGAGCTTCATCGGGCGGTCGATGCACGACCGGATGAAGCTGCGCGGGATCTTCCTTTTTCTTCTGGAAGTAAGTGGTCAACTCGCTCAACGCGTCAGAACTGCGATCAAACAGGAGGTTCTCGGCAAGGTCTCTCTCGATCCGGGCAATCGTGTTGTACGGCAGAACCTGTCCCGCATGGACAATCGCGAAATCCAGTCCCGCCCGTACCGCATGATACAGGAACACCGAGTTGAGAACCTTCCGGGCGCTTTGCGGAAGACCGTACGAGACATTCGATATGCCAAGGACTGTATACGACTTCGGCAGATCTCGTTTTATCTCACGAAGTCCCTCAAGCGTGTTGATAGCCGAGCGTCGAAGGCTGTCCTCGCCGGTCGCGAGAGTGAATGTCAGGGGATCGAAGATGAGGCGGTCCGGCTCAATTCCGTATTCCGTGCGGGCGAGGATGCTCATGCGCCTCGCAATGGAGCGCTTGCGACGGACATCCTGCGCCATGCCGCTCTCGTCGATGGTCATGCAGATGACAAGCGCGCCGTGACGCTTTACAAGCTCCAGCGTCCTCCGAGCTCTGTCCTCGCCGCTTTCGAGGTTGATCGAGTTCACTATCGCGCGACCCGGTATTCGCCTCAACGCGGCTTCGACAACATCGGGATCGACCGTGTCGATCATCAGGGGAGCCGGAACACCGGCGGTCAGGCGGGTAACGAGCCTGCGCATCAGGTCGGCTTCGTCGTCGCGCTCGCTCGTGGCGAGAGAAATATCGAGAATCGCCGCGCCGCTTTCGACCTGGTCCTGCGCTAGTGCGAACATGCCGTCCATGTCGTCCGCGAGGACATGCCTCCTGGCTTTCTTCGATCCCTGTGCATTGAGACGCTCGCCCACAATCACCGGTCTTGGCAGCTTCTCGAGATCGACTGTTGCGAGCGGACATGAAACGAGCTTGGGCGATTCCGACGGTCGCGGAGCAGGCTTCCAGTTCCCGATAGCCTTCACAACCGCCGCGATATGCTCAGGCGTGGTGCCGCAACATCCTCCAACCATGCTGACCTTGTATCTGCCGGCGAATTCCTTCAGAGCCATCGCAAGCTCATCAGGTGTGAGCGGCCATGTGAGCTTTCCATCAACTTCCCTCGGCAGACCCGCGTTGGGAAGCACGCTTACCCACATCGGTGCGTTCTCGCCGAGATACCTGACACTGTCGCGCATCTCGTTCGGACCCGTGGAGCAGTTGATTCCGATGACATCGATCGGCAGATCCCGGAAACACGCCAGCGCGGATTCTACACCGCTGCCAAGGAGAGTTCTCCCGTTGGCATCCAGCGTGACCTGAACGATGAGAGGTATTCTGAGGCCGAGGTCGGCTCTCAGGCGATCAACCGCATACACTCCCTGCCTCATTTCGAGAAGGTCCTGACCGGTCTCGATAATGAGCACGTCAGCCCCGTTCGGATTCTCGTCGGTCCCGTTCCCGAGGATCAACGCCCGCGCCTGCTCGTAGAAAACTCCCTGGAGTTCCTCAAGCGGTTGAAAGTCGAGGCTGGGATCACCCGACGATGGAAGGCAGCCGAGCGGACCGATCGATCCCGCGACGAATCTCGGGTGTTCGGCTGAGTCATAACCGGAGATCGCCTCTCTGGCCACCGTCGCGGCGGCTCGGTTGATCTCCTCGGCTCTGCCTTTGAGTCCTTCTTCCGCAAGTTTCAGCCGATTTCCCTGGAAGCTGTTGGTTTCGATGATGTCGCAGCCCGCATCGAGGAAGCTTGTATGGACCTCCTTCACGATGTCGGGTCGGTTGATGTTCAGAAGCTCGTAGCAGCCCGGCGCCTCCCCCCATGCCTTGTCCGGGATATCCCCCATCTGGAGGCTTGTCCCCATGCCCCCGTCGAACACGAGCACTTTCTCGCTTAGGCGGTTGCGGAAGCGCTCGAACCGCTGTGAAGCGTTCAGAGCGAAGGTGGAAGCAGAATCTATGTCGCGCATGCCGGTCATTTCCATGTAGCTGCCGTTTTGTGAAAAACGGGCTGAAACCAGCCCGTCGCAGGTGTCTCAACCGGTTTACGCTTCCTTTCGGACCCTCCCTGGGGCGGCTATTCTCTGCCGAACAGGTAGCGCCTCAGCCCGTCATCGTGAAGCGTTTCCTCAACCTCCGCGAACACCTCGTTGTCCTCGGCGAAGCGGAGAATCCTCTCGACCTGCCTGCGTCCCTTCGCGGGATCGAGCCTGGCCGATTCGAAGATGCCGCGACGAAGCTCTTCTATCCCCTCGTCCGTCCGGCCGTTCTGCAAAGCCATCCGTGCCTTCGTGAGGCACGCATCAAGTGTAAAACGCGGCTTTCTTGCCATCGTTCTCCCTCCTCATGATCAAGCTGTATCTATCCGACCGTTCTACTTGCCCGGCCGTTCCCGATCACGATCTCCACCGTGATTCCGCCGATGAAGCCCGCCATCATCGTCATCGTCTTCTTCGTTGTCATCCTCGTCGACGTCGCCTTCCTCATCCTTATCTTCATCTTTGTCATCGTTGATGTCTTCTCCATCATCGTCGACATCTTCGTCGCCAATGGCTTCATCGTCCGCGACAACATCCTCATCGCCGCCGTTCTGATCCGCGGCGACCGCGTCACCGCCGGTGTCGTCGGCCTTTGGCGAGCAACCGCTCATCGGCGCAACGAGAATAACGAAAAGCAGTCCCATCGCGATCAGTACAAGCAGTCTTCCGAGTATTGCTGTTTTTTTGTGATGCATGCAGGTCCTCCAGGATTCCCATGTGTCCCGGTCAATGCCGGGCGATTTCAAGTTAGCCTTAATCAGCGATTTGTTCAAGTCCCCGACTTGATTCCCGCTTCTTCACGAAGCG
Source organism: uncultured Planctomycetota bacterium (assembly GCA_964387135.1). GTDB lineage: Bacteria > JAJVIF01 > JAJVIF01 > JAPKYR01 > JAPKYR01 > CAYLVL01. The sequence continues at coordinate 352 of CAYLVL010000181.1, read as the reverse complement.
CGTGGGCCTTGTTCGTAAGCTCCCAGGTCAGGGTCAGATCGGGCCTTCCGAAATGTCCGTACGCCGCCACCTGCTGGAATATGGGCTGCCGCAGCTCAAGGTTGTCGATTATCGCCGCGGGGCGGAAATCGAAGTGCGCCCTGATCAGCTCGAGAATCTTTTCGTCCTCGATCTTACCGGTGCCGAACGTGTTGATGTAGATGCTCAGCGGATTGCATTTTCCGATCGCGTAGGCAAGCTGAATCTCGCACTCGTCCGCGAGTCCTGCCGCAACAACATTCTTCGCAGCCCATCGTGAGGCGTACGCGGCCGATCGGTCGACCTTCGTCGGGTCTTTCCCGCTGAACGCGCC
>CAYLVL010000180.1:0-5903 GCA_964387135.1 uncultured Planctomycetota bacterium | reverse complement strand
GGACGCCCGCATGCCGTACAGACCAGGAAGTAGACGAGAATCACCGCAACGCGCATCATGGAATGTCTGAACATCTTCTCTACACCTCTCGCCGATCCCTGCGGCTCTCGGAGTTGCGCCCCGCCGAGAACTGGCTCGGATTCAATTCGTTATAGAGTATAGCATCAATCGCTGAAGCCCCGAAGCCGAAACAAGGTTGATCGAATGCAACTGCCCTTGAAAAGTGTTGAGAGCGCGTTTTACGCGGAGTAACAGCCGGTTGATTCGGCCCCTTTAATCAGCGCTCGAACTGCGGAAGGATAATAAGGGATGAAAGGGCCTGTGCCCTTTACGTGTGTTATACTTCACGGTCCCAGTGGATCCGCGCCATCGGTGCTCAATAGTACACGCGCCGGGGGTGCAATATGAGAGGATGGATTTAGAGACGTGACGGACCATCCAGAAGTGCCCGGGGTCCCCGGGCCGGACTCGATAGAAGTCCCCAAGGTCAGCCCGCTGATCCCGCTCAGGGACCTTGTTGTATTTCCTTACTTGGTCGCGCCTATCTCAGTGGGGCGTCCCGCGAGCATACAAGCCCTGGACGAGGCGATAGACACGAACCGTAAGGTCGTTCTCCTCAGCCAGAAGGACAGCAAGGTTGAGAATCCCGGTCCCGATGATCTCTACCGGATCGGCACGCTTTCCATCATCCTTCGAATGGCCCGCCTTGAGAATGAGGTAAGAGTGCTGGCCCAGGGTCTGACGAGGGTGAAGGTAGTGAAATTCACCCAGGACAGCCCGTTTTTCCAGGTGGAGATTGCGGAGATCATCGAGGACAAGGCGAAGAACAAGACTGTACAGGCGCTCATGAAGACGGTCAGCGAGCAGTTCAAGCGCTGCGCCACCATGGGCAAGAACATATCGCAGGAAATGCTGATGGCGGCCGATGGGATCGAAGAGCCCGGCATGCTGGCCGACATGGTCGCCACTAATCTCGATCTTGCCGTAAACGAGAAGCAGGAGATCCTCGAGACCATCAATCCCGAGGAGCGGCTGAGGAAGGTGGTCGGATTCCTCGCGAAGGAGCTGGAGGTCCTGTCGATCTCCTCGAAGATCCAGAATCAGGCCCAGGTGGAACTGGGCAAGGCTCACCGCGAGTACGTGCTCAGGGAGCAGTTGAAGGCCATCCAGCGCGAGCTCGGCGAGGGCGACGACAAGGGGCAGGAGATACAGGAGTTCAGGGACAAGCTGGACGAGATCGTGATGCCCGACGAGGTTCGGGACAAGGCGGAGAAGGAGATCAGGCGCCTGGAGAGGATGCATCCCGACAGCGCCGAGTCCTCGGTTGTCAGGACTTACCTCGACTGGCTGACCACGCTTCCGTGGGGCATCTCAACCACCGACAATCTCGACATCAGGCACGTGCAGCGGGTTCTCGACGAGGATCATTACGGTCTGGACAAGATCAAGGAGCGGCTCCTCGAGTATCTTTCCGTGAAGAGAATCAAGCCCGACATGAAGGGCCCGATTCTCTGCTTCGTCGGCCCTCCCGGAACCGGCAAGACATCCCTCGGCATGTCGATCGCGAGAGCGATGGGACGGAAGTTCATCAGATCGAGCCTGGGCGGAGTACGCGATGAAGCCGAAATACGGGGCCACAGGCGGACCTACGTAGGTGCTCTGCCCGGCAGGATCATCCAGGGCATCAGGAATGCCGGAAGTAACAACCCGGTTTTCATGCTGGATGAGATCGACAAGCTCGGGAGCGATTTCCGTGGTGACCCGTCCGCGGCGATGCTCGAAGTCTTGGACCCGGAGCAGAACTCCACGTTCTCCGATCACTACCTCGAGGTGCCGTTCGACCTGTCGAATGTGATGTTCATTGCGACGGCAAACCTGCCGGACACCATCCCGCCTCCCCTGCTTGACAGGATGGAGGTCATCTATCTGTCGAGCTACACGGAGCGTGAGAAAGTCGAGATCGCCAAGAGGCACCTTTACCCCAAGCAGCTTGAGAATCACGGGCTTACCTCCAGGATGCTGAAAATATCGAAATCGGGCTACCAGGCGATCATCCGGGGCTACACGCGCGAGGCGGGAGTGCGAAACCTTGAGAGAACAATCGCCACGCTCTGCCGCAAGGTTACGAGGCGAATCGCGACCGGAGAGAAACCCCCGTTCCGCATAACCGCGAAGAATATCTGGGATTATCTTGGTCACCCGACGTTTGTCGACAAGGAGGCCTACAGATACGACCGTCCGGGAATCGCCACCGGCCTGGCCTGGACATCGGTCGGCGGAGACGTGCTCTTCGTGGAAGCCAGAAAGATGGCGGGAAAGACTCCACTGACGATCACCGGACAGGTCGGTAAGGTCATGCAGGAATCGGCGATGGCCGCGCTGACGTTCATGCGTTCGCACGCGGAGCACATCGGACTTGCACCGGATTTCTTCGACGGCCAGGAAGTGCACGTGCATGTCCCGGCGGGAGCGATACCCAAGGATGGCCCGTCGGCGGGCATCACAATCGCAGCGGCGATGGCAAGCCTGTTCACGGGCGTGAGGGTGAGGCGGGATGTCGCGATGACCGGCGAGGTGACACTCTCCGGCAAGGTGCTGCCAATCGGGGGTGTCAAGGAGAAGGTGCTCGCCGCATACCGCTACGGGGTGTACGAGGTTCTTCTCCCCAAGGCGAATGAGTCACATCTCGAAGACGTTCCCGAGGAAGTGCGGAAGAAGATGACCTTCCACCTCGTGAACGATGTCTGGGACGTCCTGAGGATCGCTTTGGAGAAGCCTGTGATCAGGACGAGATCGAAGCAGGCTCCGGCTGAGAAGAAAGCGAAGGCGGCTCCAGCGAAGAAAAAGAAGAAGGCCGCCGAGAAGAAAACCGCTGAAAAGGTCACGGCGAAGTCAAAGAACGGCAAGCCGAAGAAAAGGAAGAAGGCCGCATCAAGCAGACGATCCGCGGATCGGCAACCCTCGGCCGGCTAGAACAATTGACTAATCAATGCTAGTACTCCGCTTCAGCCGAACTACCGGGCGATTTGAGATCTCCGGGGTCTCCGGTTCCCGGGCGCGATTCGCGGTAAGTTTCCGTCCGCCGGTCGATGTCTCGTACCGCGAGAAGGTCTTCACGATACGGATGGACCTTCCCGGCGTAAACCCGGACGACGTTTCCATCGAGGCGACCGATACCGAAGTCAGGATCGTCGGCAAGCTGGAGCCTACCGACAATCCGGGGGGCCCTTGCAGGCTGATGGAGAGACCGTCCGGGCAATTCATGAGAACGCTGAGCTTCCCCGGTCGGATCGCGCCCGACAGGATCACGGCCGCCCTTGCGGATGGCGTGCTGACCATGACCATACCCGCTCCGGATTTGACCCGCGACCCGACAACGATCGAGATTCGCATCGAGGGCGCCGACTGAGAAGCGGTTTCCTTATCACCCGGGCATTCCGTTTCCCTTACCTGTGTTATCATTAATGCGGAGATTGAACCGGAGAGTCCCTTCCGGAATCCACATAAAGGCGTGGAGGCGTGATTTGCGCAACACGAAACGGCTGATCATACTCACAGGCATCCTCGCCATCGTCGCGCTCTCGTCACCATCAGCGATGAGCGAAGTCTACATGGACTACGATTTCGCCGACGGCGTTACATGGAAAATCGGCGGTTTCGAGGTCTATGACATCTACCAGCGGGGCGAGGCAGTCGGCGAGTCCAGGGTGGATTACAGCCAGCTCACGATGCTGGATCAACCCGCCTACAGGGTCGAATGGACCCAGTCATGGACGGATGAAAACGAAGAGACAACGCTGGTTGAGGTCGATGTCAAGATGCTTGCAAGCAATCTCCACGCGCTCATGGCATCCCGGAAGGTCGTCATCGGCGAGGAGGAGTGGAGTTTCGAGGGCAACTACACCGGTCACAGCCTCGAGTTCGGAAGCTACTATCCGGGCGAGGCGGAGAGAGAGGAAGCGAGCCTGACGAGGGGCGGACGTTATCACGATGCCGACATTCTCCCGTTCCTGCTCAGGAACATGCCGTTCGAGGACGGGAATTTCCTGACGCTCTCGGTTGTCGATGTATCGATGCACTCGTTCGTGACGCCGATCGCGAAGGTGCAGGGCAGCGAGCTTGTTGAGACGGCCAACACCCAGTATGACTGCTGGGTGGTCAACGTGAGCATGGGCACGGAAGGCTTCACAGCGTGGTACTCGAAGACGGACGATCACTACCTGGTGAAGATCCGCTACACCGACCGCGAGATCGTCCTGAACCACCATTCATGATAAAAGAGCGATCCCCCGTTCAGGGGACCGCTTTCCAGAGACAGCAAGAAAACAAGAGAATGGCAACGCACTACTCAGTGAAGCCGTATGCTCCATACACGAACCATGGCTCACCTTGCGATTCGCCCTGGCTTGACCAAACCATCCAATACAGATCGTTAGGGTCGTCAAATACAACCAACCCGGTGTTTGCGCCGTAGTCATGCTCATACGCCGCCAGGGGCATCCAGACGCCATGGGCCGAGTTGGAGACAGTTTCCGGCCAGTTATCCACCTGCGTGCCAATCGCGTTGCCATAGTTGTCGACGAAAGTGTCGATCCAGCAAGCCCTTGGGTTCCACCATCCACCAGTGTCGGGATCCTTGTAATAGTAGGAGACACTGGATCTGAATGCATTGCCAGGCGGGGAATCATGATGAACGGCTACAGACGGACAGCATGAAAACCTATCATCGGGCTCACCTATTGGATGAAAAACCGACCATCCTCCTCTGCAGTCCATGTAGGCAACGCTGACATGGTCCTGCCATGCCTCGCTTTTCGCCTGAGTCCACGCTATTGCAGCAAAGTTCGCATCGGGAGGACCAATGTCGATGCATGGTAGTCCCGCAGCGTAATCCTGCAGTTCAGGATCGGGCACCAACACCATGAAATCGTCATCAGGATCAGGCGGATATCCTTCCAGCCAGTAATTCACCCACACGCGAAAACCGGGTGACCCACCGCACATGTAAGTGCACGCCATAAACAATTGAGGATTGTTGAAGGGATACACCGGATCAACCCAGCCTGCATCGATCCTAGCATTGAAGGCATTGCGACCGTAGCCTGAAACACAACGGCGGCCCTCAGTATGGAACCATCCCAAATAGTATGCATCCCTGAGAATTCGCCAAAGGTAGACCCGTGTGCTGCCGGGATTCTCGTACATCGAGTGCACGATGTAAATGTAGCCGTGCTCTGGATCGTGGACGACATCGGGTTGAATGCAGTCAACATCCCACTGTTCAAAGAAGTATTGAGGGGGGCGGGTGGGCTCAATATCATCGATCTCACCTGTCACGAAATCATCCGGATCGAATGTCTGCCTTTCGCATACGACGTCATATGTGGAGTTGGCGGCATTCCACCATTGATAGACGATTACAACCTCCACAAAGGTGAACGCAAGGTTGTCAGGATAGTGTTCATGATAGAAATAAGCCGCGGAAACGTGAGGACAGAGAATCGTTTCACCTGGAAGCCCGAATGGGATCGGGTTGCTGATATCCGTGCTACCTGTCCCCTGACCGAGGAATCGGAATGATCCCGATGTCTCCCCGCCGGGCTGTGCAGTGATTAGAGCTGATGAAACCGACCAGCGGGTGCCGTCGTGCTCCCAGACTTCGCCTCTGTTTGCAGATCTGGGACCGACGATGATTGCGGAGACGTCCCCGTCCGTGCCCTTGTCGCCTGCGGATTCGCCAAACAGCGGTTCCGCAGTTACATCGAAACCCTGCTGCTGTCGGTAGATAGGCAAGTCCCCAAGCTGTACGGGATCCGAGCTGCTGCACGAAACAACGATCAAGACTGCTGCGACGATTGCCAAGAATCTCAGAAAAGTATTCATCTCACTCCTCCTTTGTTTGC
>CAYLVL010000179.1:0-5903 GCA_964387135.1 uncultured Planctomycetota bacterium | reverse complement strand
AGACGTTAAGCTCCTCGGATGGTGACTGGTGATCCCAGACAAAAGCCGTGAGCTGATAGTCGCCCTCGTCGCTGATCGGCTCGACGTTCAGATCCTCCACGCCGGGAGTTCTTCTCGGCTGGACCGTCGCGTCGATCCAGAAACCGAGCGGCGCGAGCTTCGGCACGCCCTGCGGCTGGTGAATGACAATCGTCCTCGTGTCCTGGAACATAGGCGGATACACCCTGTCGGGCTGATCCTTGCCGTATGCTATGAACGCACATCTTGTGGGCTCGGGGAATATGGGGGGAAGCGCCCACAGGAAGCCGTCCTGGTTGATTACGAACTTGTTGCCGAGTGAGTGGAACACCGCCCACACGTCGTATCCGGTGTAGGGCGAGATGTTCTTGATGGTCGCGGTGATGTACCAGTTGCGCTGCTCCTCGTTGAAAAACCAGTTCTCGATGACGATCGAGGCGAAGTTGGTTACGTTGAACTCGGCGCCTCGTACAGAGGTCACCGGCTCGACTCGTACGGCCCCGTCGTCGTCCCATACAAATTGGAACCAACCCAGCGTCATGCCCTCTCCAGACGGGCTGTCGGGCGCCGAAACCTGGTTGGTCAGCTCGGGCTGGGTCGCAGGGGAGGTCACGCCGTCCCCTTCGGAGCAGCCGACCAGTCCGGTCATGGCCGCAAGCATGAAGAGGACAACCAGATAGGTAGTCACTACGGGCACGCGGTTCATAGGATGTCTCCTTGCGTGGCTGTAAGGTTTGTATAGCTCCACAACCCTTGTCGCTCTATGGAGCTCATAGTAGTCGAGTGGATGGTTGCGCGGTAGAACAGCCGACCGTTTGGGGATGGTCGATGTCCCTCCGTAACCTTCCCATGAACGGGCCTAGAGCCTCCCGCCCGTCAGGAAGGGTCTACGACTATGTAATTACATCATTTTTGATAGAGTGTCAAGCAAGGTAGTGTAAATAAAGGTCACAAAATGTAACTTTCCCGCAATCCACAGCAACAGCATCTCCGTGCCAACCCCTTCCAGGGGTGGGATTCTCTTCACCAGATGTCCCGGGATCCCTGATAGGGGGATTGCTGGGTCCAGCCAAAGTGTTGGCGGGATCCCGGGCTACAGAGATAATCATTGGGATGTCTGCCCCAGCACAAGATCTATCCGTTTTTTTTCTTGACAAACGTGTGGATATAACGTAGAATCGGAATCGGACACAGGGAACCTGCTTTTTTGCTTTGCGATTCCACGGTAGTGGAGGAGACCGATGAGATACGCATTTGCGGTCGTTCTGGTCATTGTCCTCAGCGTCGGCTGCGCTAAGGCAGGTAGCGATGTAGGTATACCAGTATATCCGGACATGAGTGACGAGGAGGCGATGCGACCCAATTCACCCAACACCGCCGCGATTGAGGACCCTCACCGACTGTGGGGCGAGTGGACATTATATTTCAGTGCGGATCATGATCGTGTGGATGTGGTTCCCGTCCGCAGTGGACGCACTCATTTTAACGTTCTGAGGCTGCTTGAGGAATTCTGCTCCGACTGCCTGAAAGTCACCGATATATCGGATAATGGCGACGGCACAATCAACCTTACCGTCAGGCTGAAGCACCCCTATCCCGATCATCCTGAATTCACAGGATTCGACGTCAAGGGAATTATCATGTTTCAGGGCTCGCAAAGGCTGCTCTGGCTGTCGAGGAATTTTTTTCCATACAACGATGCCGTCAAGGTGAGTTGGAAAGAGCTTGGCGATCCCGAAGTGATGAATGCTGACGGCTTTACCCCACGATGGTGTCCGGAATGGGATTCGGGATCAGATAAGCCGGTTTTTCGCTACTGGCCGGGAAAGCTGTCGAGAGGGACTCCGACTGCGAATGTCAACGCGTTCCTGAATTTCTACACCGATGAGGATCGCCACATGTTCCGCTCGGACGGCTGGGTCGAAGAAACCTATCATATCTGGCTTCCACCCGGACCTCTCGTTGCAGGATATGCTGTGGACGCGTGCTGGGTTCAGCCGAAGGTAACACCGGTCACCGATCCTGCATCCGATTTCCCATTCTCTGCAAACCAGCCGGAGCCGTACTTTTTCGAAATCGTCGTGAATAACAACGAGGTCATCGATTTCGAGCCGTGCTGCGGGGGAGACCCATTTGGCGACTGCACACAGCTCTGGGCCGAGGCGCGATCGTGGTACGGTCCTCAGATAGGTCGTGGCCAAATTACTACAAGACCGGATGCTCGTATATGCGGGTGGGGTGCTACTGTTTGTCAGCCGGGAACTGCCCCGAACGACGACTGTGTATTGCCGGGCGGGTGTAGTTTCACCGATATCCTGTCGAACGGGAAACATCAGGGCGTGGCTATGGCTGTAAGGAATGAGCATGGGTTGCACCTTTTCGCAGCTTATGACGTTTTTGATTTCGAGATACAGCTTTAAAATCCAGGCAACAGGGAGGATGAAGAGATGAGAGGAATTACGATCGTTAGTATTGTGCTGATTCTGGTGGCGGCGCAACTTGGGTGTGCAAGAAGCTCGAATCCTTGCGCTCCAGAGTCAATTCCAAGGACAGCAGAGTCATTTGCCACTCCGGTTGCAGTTTACCAGCCGTCTGATGCTCTTCTTCAGGGATCGGACGGATTCCATGAGATTGACATGGCAGAACTGCGCACCGGGTGGAATTAAGGCGAACCCGACTCCACGTATCATGAAGGTGGCTACAGGTGCGCTGCTGTAACGCAGCAGCGCGGACCGAATCCAGGTGATCCATTTAAGCCGGTCATCCGCTTTCTTCAGGGAGGGCTGGATCAAGGGGATCCGGTGACCGGAAGCGCTTCGGATGTGCACTGGGTAACCGGATGGGATGCATCAGCTCAGCCCGCAGGCTCCCACCAGGCTCAGTACAGGCATCCCAAGTGTGACGCGATCGTCTTCCAGGTAGATTCGGTCGACATGGTCGAGGTCGCTGTTGTGTACCAGATACACGGGTTGAGTGGACAAGAAGTGCAAGAGTGTGTTGGCGATGATTTTCATGCGGTTAATCAAGATGAAACCAATGACGCACCAGGAGACTGGGATATTGGTGGCACAATCATGAGATGGTATGGTGACATACTTCCCAAATGGCCAAGTGCAGAGAAAGGACTTCTTGTTGCCGGATACGGGGGCAGGATCTCAGAATCCCGACATCGATCCAGACCTTGCTTACGACAGGGAGTACGGGCATCTTTACATATTCTATTCAAAGGGCGAGACACCTCTCGGAATCCATGAGAACACCATACGCTATGTTGGGTTCTGGAGGGGAGGTTATGAAGATCCAAGGTATCCATACCCTCTTCATGTCGACGTTATTTTCGAAGACGGGTGGGGTGATGTGGGCGAGTGGCCCAGAAAGGTCGCAAGGGAGGATGACCATAATGGCCATGCGCCTTCTGTCGCTATTGGTCAGCTTGATTTCTTCATGCATGATGACGGACCGCCACGCCGCCATTACTGGGTAGAGGATCATCGATGGATTTGCTTTGCTTATACTTCGCAGTTCGACGACCAAACGGGATTCCACGTTCATGCAGGAGGCTGGGAGTTGAAGGCAGGGGGCTTTGATGAAAGGAAAATCGTTGATCTCAGACACCCCGATCTCGACCCATTATCCGCAGGCATGCCATGCATTTCGATGAGTCCGAGATCTGCAAGACGAGATTACGCCGCGCTTGTTCTTACTCAGATAGTTGGCTCCGACGGGTACGGGCCGATGCTGCGAGTTTTTCCGATTGAGCTCTTCGGATATGGTCATTGTACTGAGGCGGCAGAGTGGTTTCAGGTGCCTACGCCCTCCAATGATGATGACTGTCTTTATCCCTCTGTTGCGCTACACGACAACGACAATGAGGAAGGACCGTTCTATACAAGCCTGACTTACATGTCGCAGTGGCCGCAGAATGACATACTGAGACCGGCGGTTACTCTGATAACTACAAACTTGGTCATCAATGATGAAGAAGAGCCTTACCTCCAAGCTGTTCGGCAGGCATCATACACTGCGGTAATCCCCGATGCGATCAACATACGGGGCAACTACAACTATAGCCAGATACCGTTCATTGATCCCGGCGTTTCTACGTCGCTCGTAGTCAATGATGGACTCTATTGGGCGGCTTGGAGCGAGAGAATCGAGATGGAGCCTCCGCCGGAGTGCGTCTACGGCACCTACGGCTGGATCGGCACCTAGTCCCGTAGCCCGGGATCCCGCCGGCACGTCCGCTTGGTGGGTCAATCTCTCGACAAGGGATCCCGGGACATCCGGCGAAGAGAACCCCACTGCTGGAAGCAGTTGGCACGGGTTCCCCACCCCTGGAAGGGGTTGGCACGCTGGAAGGGGTTGGCACGCTGGAGGGGGTTGGCACGTGACTGGAAGGGATGGGCACGGTATTACTGAACCGGCCCTTCCCTCCCTCGCTCTAACGTGTTGACAGGGACTTAGGCGTTTTCGCGTGGTAAAATACTATGTCGTCTTTCAGGAGAGACCACGTGCGAAAGCCCTGATTATAGTAGCGGGACCGATGTACGAGCGTCAGGACAAGCCGAACTTCCTCGTCTACGTCGCCTACCTCGGCGTGTACGCGATCTCGCTCAACACCGTCTACCTCGTCCTGCCCAATGAGGATTTGAGATGGTACCTGATCGGAATGCTTGTCGTGGCGGTGATGACCGGCTTCGTGCTCGACCCGCGCCACTACGTGACGATCGGCATCCTGCTCGACATCGCCGGTCTCATGGCGTTCATTTACTACGGCTGGCGCATCTACAACGATCACATGGCGTTCGGCACGTACATCGGCGAGATGCTGTCGGTGATGCTTGTGTTGAGGTCGTTCAAGCTGTTCAGGTATCACGACCTCCTCGTGCCGCTTGTAATCAGCCTTACGCTGATGCTGTTCTCGGCGATCCCTTCGTTCTCGGCGGAGTATGTCTACAGCCTGCTGGCGTTCCTGCTGGTGCTGGGTCTCGCGATGTTCCTCGGGAGCATCGATGAGTTCGCACGACTTCCGCGCAAGCGGGCCAGGCGGTCGCAGATGCAGTACACGTACGACTTCCTCGAGGAGTACGCGCCGGTACCGACATCGCGACGAACCCCGAGGCAGCTTATCCGGTTCCTGGGTCCCGCGATCCAGGCGAGCATACCGGCTGTCCTGCTGGCGTTCATTCTGTCGAGCGTGTTCTACTTCAGCGTCGATCATGTACAGACACCCGGCGCCGAAGCCGCGTTCCTGAGCGCTTTCGGCGGGATGGGTTTCGAGAGCGATTCCAGCCAGGAGGCGGCGCTGCTAACCGGGGGCAACAGGGGTCGGGAGGCGAGATACTACACGGGTTTCGACACGGAATTCAACATAGCGCAGGGCAGGCTGATCGAGAACTCCACATCGACCAAGCCGGTGATGGAGGTCGTGAGCAATCTCCCGTCTTACTGGCGCGGCAAGTGCTTCGACACATACTCCGGCAGAGGCTGGACGCAGTCGGAGGAGACACTGACGGCGACCTGGTCGCTCGATCCTCCGGCGGGTCAGAGGCCGCAATATCATGGCGAGATAGGCCCCGAGCTCGAAGACGAGGGAATCAAGATCGATCCGCAGGTCTACAAGGAAGAGATCAGGCAGGAATTCTACCTGCTGACCGACATGCCGCGCATCGTTTTCACCGCGTACCAGCCGGTCGAGCTGTCGATCCCGGTCCCGGCCGTGGTTATCGACGACACTTTCTCCATCTTCCCGCCGCCGTCGGACGACAGCATGGTGGCCGGGCAATCGTACAAGGTGGTCAGCCGCAAGCATTTCGCGCAGGGCGAGTACCTGAGGGCGTACGATTACGATCCGTACACTCTCTCCGACGATGATCCGGAGTTCT
>CAYLVL010000178.1:0-5914 GCA_964387135.1 uncultured Planctomycetota bacterium | reverse complement strand
TGGTTCGGACCATCTTTCCAATACGCCGTTACAGATTCTGCTTCTGAAAGCCCTGGGATTCGAGGTCCCGAGGTTTGCGCATCTGCCGCTCATCGTGGGTCCCGGTGGGAAGAAACTGGGCAAGCGCGACGCGATGACAGGTCTTGATGAGTTGAAGCGCCATCTGCCGGGAGCGATTGTCAACCATCTTGCCCTGCTCGGCTGGACGCATCCCGAAGCGAAGGAAGTCCTGGTGTTCGATGAGCTTGTCGAGGCGTTCAGCTTCGATCGGGTATCGACATCACCTGCCGCGCATGACTCCTCTCGATTGGCGCATCTCGAGCGGGAGCATCTCGCGATGATATCGCCCGGCGATGTATTTGACGCATGGGCCAAATCGTCATGGTCGGGTGATGAGGGACTGTCGGACGATCGCACGGAGTCAGCCAAGCGACTGCTGGAGCTTGTCGGGGACGAGGTTACGTCGCTGGAGATAGTCGGAGATGAGATCATCTCGTTGCTCGAACCGCCCGATGAAAAGACGATGCTTGCCGCTTTTAAGGGGATAGCCCCATCCGAGGCGATTGTGCCGATTGAGGCGGTTCTCGGTGCTGCCGGTGAATCAAGATTGAGAGTGATCGATGATCTTGCGGCATCTCGCGGGAAAAGGCAGGTGTACCTGCCGCTGAGAATCGCTCTTACCGGAAAGCGAAAGGGTTTCGAGCTGAGCAAGCTGATGAGGGCGTTCACAGCGGAAGAGGTCGATTGCAGGCTGGGAAACGCTCTCAGGATTCTGAAATCGTCGGGCGATTGACCGACGCATTGTCTTTGGGGAGCTTCCCCAGCCACGCAAGGCCTGCAACGAGAAAGAGCGGCAGCAGCGGTTGATACAGCCGTCCTTCCACCAGCCGTCCCCAGATCAGGTGAATGACCAGAAATATCGGGACGATTATGAACATTCGCCGGACCGCTCGGGGTATCTCCTTCCATGCCGCGATTAACGCCAGCCAGAGAACATTGAAGTAAAGGAACAGCACGAGCCAGCCTTCGGGGTGGATGATGTTGTAGTGGAAGATGCTCGGCAGGTTCCTTTCCGCAAGCCTTCGCTCGATGTAGTTCGGCACGATACCGTAAAGCAGCCTCAATCCGCCCCATGGAATCGCCCATGCGATACAGAGCGCGAGGGTGTTCAGGATGATTTTCCTCGCCGGCTCCTCTCCCGCGCGTGCCGCGATGTAAGCCGGAATCAGGAGCGCGACGGTCTCCCGGAACGGAACCCCCACAAGGATCACCAGCCAGAGCCACGCGTCGCGACGTTTCGCGATCAGGATGTAGCCCAGTATGAAGAACAGCGTGTTCCATGGGTCACCCGGCTGATGGTAGTACTGAAATTCCGCAAGCGGATTGACCGCTACCAGAAACAGAAGCCCCAGGATCGAGCGCTTCAGGTCGAACCAGATTCCGAGGAACTTGAGCAGCGCGATGTAAAGGAGAGTTGTCGCAATCAAGCGCAAAACGAAATACACAAGGGAGAGCACAATCGAGTTGTTTGGCGCGCCCAGAGCGACGGCTGTATCCATCAGGCTCTGTGCCATGAGGTACGGCGCGACGCGGTACTGTGTCGGCGCTTTGGCAGTACCCGTCATGACAGCGAAGTGATCCTGCGAGAGAAGCTGCTGGTTCGGCGAGGCGACATAAACGTAATGATGATAGTAGCTCGTGATGATCGAGAGCGAGATGCAGAGGATCAGGATCCACTTGAAGTGAGCCCGGAACCAGTGACTGCCGGACGCTTCAATATTCCTGTTGTTCACCGCTGCACCCATGGAATCGAAATAATAGTGTAAATGCCGTCGATTGTTAAATCCGGCGACCGAGCTGTTGCCATTCGAACCTGTCGCGGCTACGATTGGTCCGAAGCTTTTGCGAAATCCCAATATAAAGGTGGTGAACCATGGACATGTACCCCTGGGGCAAGCTGCCCCCGATCCGGATCTACAACACGCTCACGCGTCGCGAGGACGAGTTCCCGTGCACTGATGAGCATCCAGAGGTGACGATCTACGTCTGTGGGCCCACCACCTATCAGTTCGTGCACGTGGGCAACATGCGCGGTCCGGTGTTTTTCGACGTGGTCCGGAAGGTCTTCCGCGCTCACGGATATCGCGTCGTCTTCGTGACGAACTTCACCGACATCGACGACAAGACGATCGCCGAGGCCGCGAAGGCCGGCGAAGCCGATCCCATCCAGTGGTCGGCGAGGTTCGTACACGAGTACTACACCGACCTTTTCGGGCTCGGGGTGGAGCCTGCGGAGTTCTATCCGAAGGTCTCCACGCACATTCCCGAGATCATCGACTACATCAGGGCCATCGAGAAGAACGGGCACACGTATGTCGGCGGCGACGGCAGCCTTTACTTCGATGTCAAGTCCTACCCGAATTACCTCGAGCTGTCGCGGAAGAAGTTCGACGACCTTCTGGACGAATCCCGGCAGGATGAGACCGCGAAGGAGAAGCGGGATCCAAGGGATTTCGCACTCTGGAAGGCGGCGAAACCGGGCGAGCCGAAATGGCCGAGCCCCTGGGGCGACGGACGTCCCGGATGGCATATCGAGTGCTCTGTAATGAGCTCGAAGTACCTCGGCAAGTCGTTCGACATCCACGGCGGCGGTCAGGAACTGAAGTTCCCGCACCACGAGAACGAACTCGCCCAGGCGAAATGCGCGTGGCCCGATGAGGATTTCGCGAGAATCTGGATGCACTACGAATGGGTCACCTGGGCCGGGGAGAAGATGGCGAAGAGCGGAAAGAGCCTGAGGATCAGGGATGTGCTGAAGGAGCATGATCCCGAAGTCGTCCGGCTGTTCCTGCTGTCGGCGCACTATCGCAAATCGGTCGATTTCTCGTTTGAGAAGCTGGAAGAGCTCGCGAAGGCCAAGGCGAGAATCGTAGAGGCGTTCGACAGGCTGACTTCCTTCCTCAGGTGGCGAGCCGAGGAACGTCCCGAGAACTGGCTTCTCATCTGGAATCACATCGATCGGAAGTCAGGATTCGATGTCGATGTTTTCAGCAAGCGAATGGCCGAAGGCGTTCCGGTTGAAGACCTTCTCGAGCTTGGGAACACGGCAAGTGAGAGATTAATCGACGCGACTCGTGTCGCGATGTGGCGGGCTCATGACTATCTGGCGAGCGATTTCGGCACCCAGGGCGCTGTCGGAGAGTTGTTCCATCTCGTCAATCGTGTCAACGCCTATCTGTCGGAGATGTCCGCTGAAAATCCGGATGATTTCGATGCGGCGAATATCGCACTCGGGGCCCTGGCTCGTCTGAGCGAACTGCTTGGTATTCTCGGCAGTCAGCGCGAGAGCCTGTATCTAACCGAGCAGGCTCGCGAGGAAGCTCGCAAGGGCGGCGGCGATGCGGCGGAGCTTGCGGAAGTGCTGCTCAGGATTCGCGAGCAGGCGAGGGAGGAGAAGGACTACAAGCTTGCCGATAGAATAAGGGACGAGCTTGGAGCGATCGGCGCTGAGGTCAGGGACTCGAAGGACGGAGCAAAGATAGTGTGGAAGTAGGGATTGTCGTTCGGGGCAAAGTTTCCTGGACAGGACCTATTGCCTCTATCATATCGGCAGGAGCCTCGAGCAGTTGACAGTCCACCCCTTTATCGTGTATATATAATGTGGATACATCCAGGGAAGCACCATGAAGACGAAAATCCGCAAATGGGGTAACAGCCTCGCTGTGCGCATACCGAAATCCTTCGCCGAGGAAATGGCCCTCGCCGAGGGCTCTCAGGTTGACCTATCGCTCAATGATAATGAGCTTGTTATCAGGTCAACCGCGAACCGTTATGACCTCAGGGAGCTCTTGGTACGCATTACGAAGCGCAATCGTCATGATGAAATCGATCTCGGCGAATCGTCCGGCAGGGAGGAGTGGTAGCGTTGGCGTGGATTCCCGACCGCGGCGACCTCGTATGGATCAGCTTCACTCCGCAGGCGGGAAGAGAGCAGGCAGGTCACCGTCCGGCGGTGATTGTCTCGCCTGCGGTATAGAACAGGAAAAGCGGGTTGGCGTTGATGTGTCCCGTTACCAAACGGCTCAAAGGCTATCCATTTGAGGTCCGGCTTCCCGGGGGACTGCCGGTCGAGGGAGCGGTTCTGTCCGACCAGGTCAGGAGCCTCGACTGGAAAGCGCGGAAGGCCGAGTTTATCTGCTCGCTACCTGAGGATATAATATTGGAGGTAATGGGAAAGCTGACAGCCCTGTTGTTGCAGGGCTAGATCATGCGCGAGTGGCGGAATGGTAGACGCGCCAGATTTAGGATCTGGTGCCGCAAGGCGTGGGGGTTCAAGTCCCCCCTCGCGCATTTTAGGGACCGGATGAACTGGTAATCACTGAAAGGCGATCCATTGGTCCCTTGCGGGGTTGGGGGATGGGTGGTACATTCAGGCGAGCCTCATTGATTGTCTTTATTATCCATCATCCATTCATCATCTCGTTTATCCAGGATCATTGAACCACGGACGGGGAACCCGAGTCGGAAAGGGTGGGAAGACCCGACGCGGACGATGGCACAGTCGGGAAAACGAGAGACGATGAAAGTGTTGGCGGCTTGACATCCCGGTGACAAGCCTTCTATAATCGGGATGATCATTATTCATTACAGGCATCATTCCGAAGTATCGACGAGTCATTGGGAAGTACGAATCACCAACACTAGGACGTATCGAGGTAGGTAACCAGGCCGGTTATCATTCAAGTTATCCCCGCTTTATCCGCCTGTCATCCTCGACGAAGCTTGGAGTACCGAGCGCAAGTCGGAAACGTTCAAGACGCAATAATAGCCATTATACTTTCCTGCTACCGTGCAGACGGGGAGGGATACGAAATCATACGTTTCATATCCTGGAACCCGTAGGGATTCAGGGGGTAGCCAGGAAGTACAATCAAATTAGCCCGTGCTGGAAAGGAGGTGCTGTTAGTGAAGCACAATAACAGGAACGAGCACGGTTTTACCCTCATCGAGCTGCTCGTGGTGATCGTCATCATCGGCATCCTGGCCGCGATTGCGCTGCCCAACTTCATCAAGGCACGCAACAAGGCCCGCGAGGCCGAGGTGAAGTCGAACATCCACGCCATCCAGATCGCGCTTGAGCGCTACGCGGTCGACAGCGGCGGAATCTATCCGCCCTTCCTTGTCGGCGCCGAGCGCGACAGCAACATGATCAAGTGCTACATCGATCTCAGCGGGAACGGTGTCAGCACATTTGTCGGTAGCCACCCGGAGGAGGCCGTTACGCCGTTCTGCAAGACGACTGATCCGAGCCTGGCGGTCGGTCCGGACAACATCAGGATGTACATGGATCCGCTGTGCCAGTTCGGCTATCTTGCAGAGTATCCGGTCAACCCGTTCGCGCGCCGGGATACCGGCATGTGGAACTCCTCCAGTATTAACCAGACCGGCATGACGGGTGTATACCCGTACGGCGGTCTGCATGGAGACAAGATGTTCGACCTGGGCTTCGGTTACGGCGACACGCCGCAGACCGACTTTGTCCTGTACATCACCGAGGGCATCGAGGAGAACGAGGCTCAGGGCAACGACAACGTCTTCAGCGATCCGGACCTGGACGCTCCCGGTAATTTCTATTACCACCCGATCTTCAACGACATGATCCCGGTGTATTTCCACTACATGGCCAACCTTGGCGCGGTAGCGGACAACATCGGCATCAGGGACTGGACTTCGATCGGTATCGCGAGCGACGAGGTCGCCGGTTACCTGCTTTATGGGTACGGCGCGGCCGGTGACCGGGACAGCCTTGTGGAAGGCGGTCTCGATTACTTCAACCGCATGCCTGCCCGACAGCCGGGCGGCGATGCGGATCTGCCGGATGAGTCGCCCATTGATGACGTGAATGACCAGATGG
>CAYLVL010000177.1:2490-5942 GCA_964387135.1 uncultured Planctomycetota bacterium | reverse complement strand
GAATCATGATCCTCAGAAGCGAGATCCCGCCGCATCGCATGGCGGTGATTTCACTCTGGCGCCCGAGCTGTCCCATGGCAAGCATGACTCCGAACAGGCTCGCGACGGGAAGCGAGAGAACGATGGTCGCGGGAGCGTCCATCAGGTTGATGAGCGCGACGGTAGCGAAAGGTATGTGCTTTTCGAAGAGGAGATCGCTCGATGCGTAAAAGTTGTTGCAGATGATGAGAACGGAGAACGCGAACACCGCCGCGAGAACGAACAGCGTAACCATCCATGCTATGTACCTGTCGACAAGCTTCATTGCTTCTCGGCCGTCCCCGCCCCTAGCGCCGGATAGCGAAGATCAGGGGCAATCCGAGTATGAAGAAGACAATGTTCTGGCCCCATGCTGCGATCCAGGGCTCGATTATCCCCTTCTGTCCGAGGCTTCTCATGACGGTCATGAGGACCCAGTAGACACCGATGCAGACAATCGCGAATATCACTCCGGAGGCGTTTTCCTTCCTAGGATTGACCACGCTGAACAGCACACCGACCATGGCGAACACGAAATTCGCTACCGGTATGCTGAACTTGAAGTAATAGTCCGTCTCCAGCGCATGCGGGCGCACGTTATTCTCGCGGAAATTCTTGATGACATCCCTGAGCTGTCCGCCGGTCATCTCCTGCGGAGTGCGGTTCTCGCCGTAAAGCTCCCCCATCTCACGGGAGATGTCCTTGACAACCTCGAAGAACACCGCCGACTGCTTCGCATCCCCCCGCCTGCTGAACTCGAACGTCTGCCCGTCGTTGAGAAACAGGAAATCGCCCTCAAAGTGACCGCTTCTGACCACGCTCAGGGCGGGAAAGCCCATCTGGTCGAGCTCGAAGAAGGTGAGTTGCCCCATCTGCTTGGTAAGCTCGTTGTAGGCCTCGGTGTAGATCACGATGTCATCGGAGACGTGAAAGAAGACGTTCGCCTTGGCCGACTCCATGACGTCGGCGATCCAGAACTGCCGGATGTAGTTCTGGGAGATGTGGTTGGCCTCGGGTACGATTTTCTCGTTAAGCCAGAACGTGATGATGCTTATGACGACGGAGAAGAGAAGGACCGGCATGACGACGCGGGTCATGGAGACGCCTCCGGTGCGCATCGCAACGATCTCGCTGTCGCGGCCCAGGCGTCCGAGCGTAAGCAGCACCGCGAACAGCGTGGCGACCGGGAATCCGAGCACGAACATCGCGGGAGTTCTCAGCAGGATAATCTGGGACAGGATTCCAAGCGGGATTCTCTTGTTGAAGATCAGCTCGCTCATGATATAGAGCGTGTTGCCGATCATGAGGACGACGAAACCGAGGATGATCCCGATGAAGAAGAAGGCAAGCTCGCGCCAGAGATATCGATCAATGATTTTCATTACGGATCGATGGTCGGATTATATCAAAAGGCCGCAGGGCGCACCGATCACAGCCGTCTACATTAGAATCGATTAAGGCGATTGTCTGGTCTACTGGATAAAGGCAAATGCCGCTCTGTTCGCCACTCATATCGACAATCCCTCCGGTCCTGCGGTTCGGACCTTGACAGATAATAATGGTGCGGGTTATATATGTGAGGCCGCGCGCGAGTGGCGGAATTGGCAGACGCGCTAGATTCAGGGTCTAGTGGACTTATGTCCATGAGGGTTCAAGTCCCTCCTCGCGCACCAATAAGGATAGAGAAAGCCCCGCGACAATCGCGGGGCTTGTTCGTAGCGAGGCAGTGCACCCGGTTCCTATAGACCGTACACCCAGACGCTGCTGTCGCCGCCGTCAGGCACGTAGATCTTGTGAGTGCTGGAGTTGCAGGCGATCTGGCCCGGGTCGGATGCGGAGCTCACATCGTGAAGCAGCTCCAGGCTCAGCGCATCGTACACAAGAAGATGTCCCGGAACGGCGACATAGATCCCGACTCCCATGTGGTCCATTCCCGACACGGCTCCGTAGCCCGTATCGATCGTCTGGATGTGCGTGTACGTCTCGCTGTCCCAGACCTCGAAAAGTCCATCGTCCCCCGCCCCAAAGCAGAGTTGCTGGTTGTACGGATCGTAGTCAATATCCGACATAAACGGCCACAGGCCTGTATCGGTCTGGAAGCTGTCGATGAGCGTCATTTCCTCGACATCCCATATCTGTACGGTCGGACCGGGGCCACCGAAATCGCCGCGACAGTAGACGAACAGGCGGTGATTCTCGTAGTCCGCGTCCATGTTTGTCGGGAACTCCTCTGTCTGGTGAGGCTCATATGTCGGCGAACCTTCCGTATAGTCCCAGGTGACAATCCTGCCCAGCGGCTTAGGAGCGGAATCACTCACGACCGCGAGCTCGAGGTCAGTGAAGATCTCGCTGTCACCACAGAAGATGACGCCGCTGGTGGATGGATCGTACGGCACATAGAACTTGGTCTGCTCCTCGGTATCGAGATTCCAAAGGTCAACCACACATGGGGCGAAAATCCCGATCATATCCGCCGCGATGAGCAACCGGCCGTCGGAGTTCAGTCCGTACGGTCCCGGCATGCCGACCCATCCGCCGTAATCCTTCTCCCATCTCTTCTCGATATTTTCGTAGTCGTCGATCGCATAGAAACCGTAGTCCAGGACCGGCGACATCTGGGTGCAGTCGACCCATGTCTCGTTCTTCTCGAAGTCGACCTTCGCGCAGTAGGGCGAATGGAGCACGCCGGTGATATTCTTGATCAGGCCGGGCTCGGGGATCTGGCTGATGTCTATCTCCAGAGGTTCGTCCAGCTCATCGGTCTGATCATCGTCATCGGTGACCCTGAGCTGGACGTAGCAGGTGCCTTCATCAATCCATCCATGAGTCGCGGTCTCGCCCTCCTCGTCGTAGGTTCCATCGTTGTCCCAATCCCACTCATAGAGAACTATATCCCCGCCGTCGGGATCGTAGGAGCCCGAGCCGTCGAACTGAAGCTGATCGCCGCGATAGTACGGAGGTTCCGGGTATATGTCCGCCTCGGCAACGGGATTCTCAAACGGGGGCTCATCGGTCACAGAGACCTGCGTCATGAAGTACGCACACAGGGCGGCATTACGAGGATAGGCGAAACCGGGATTGCCTGAATCGTAGTTGTTCGGATCGGTGCTTTCTATCGCCAGGAGGACATCGTACCAGCCGGTCGCGGGCGGATCGACGTCGGTGACCTCCAGGAGGTACTGCGCGCACGCTCCCGCCTGGTTGACCAAGGCGGCATCAAGCGCGGCATCATCGAAGGTGTGATAGCCCCCGATGATAGGTCCGTCCGGGGTTTCCAGATGGATCGCGTTGATCTCGCCGTTGGTCCCGTCCGGATTATCGACTCCCTGGTGATCGTAGACGCTGACATGGAGCCTGAGCGTGCCGCCCTTGTTGCTTTCGTCGATGTAGTAGAGGTCGGACAAGTCCGCCGCCGAAAAAGCGAAAGCCTCCTG
>CAYLVL010000177.1:0-2480 GCA_964387135.1 uncultured Planctomycetota bacterium | reverse complement strand
CTCCTGGCAATTTGCCACAGGCGGAAACGCGTCAGGGAACGGAACCGGGGGAACCGTGTCGGGATTGCTCCAGCCCGCGACGACCGCATACTGGAAGCGCAGATCGGGAGAGCCTCCCACCATGGGGAACTGGAGCTCATACCTTCTCGTCACGGTAGTTCCGGCCCTGAAGAAGCCTCTTGGATTGGGGCATTGCGGATCTGAGAAGAATCCGGTGATGACATTCTCGGGACCAATACCGTCACAGTAATACATATAGGGGTTCAGGGTAGCGGTGAAGTCGGTCGACGGCGTCCCGAGCATTCCGAGCGTGAAACCGAAGACCGAGCCGTAACTGGTGAATTCCCTGGGGTTGAACCACCGGGTCATTCCGTCCGCGTTCAGCAGCCTGAGGTCGTTCTCCCCCCCGTACCGCAAAGCGCCGTCGATGTATCCCTGTATCGAGCCGTCGCCGATACAGACTCCTCGAACATCGAAGCCGGTGTACTGATCGAGCCCGGGGAAGGGGTGAGTGAAGCTCACGTCCGCTACGACATAGCCCGAACCCAGGTCGGACATGCCGTTGTCGATTGCGATGCCCATCATCTGGCGTGGTGCAAGCGGCGGCTGCATGAACTGGATCACGTTGCATGTGAAATCGATCTCCCTGAGCGGCACTATGGTCGCGGTCATCGTGGCCGGATCGATGATCACATCCCAGATTCCCATCAACTGGATGTTCGAGCGGCCGGATGCACTTCGCTCGGCGGGTATGTGCAAATCGGGTGCAAGGGGATCACCCCCTCCCCCTGAGCACGAAGCCGCAAGGAGAACCGTCAACAGCAGCACTCCCGCGATCCGATGCAGGCGCGACATGATTTGAAACCTCCCGTTCTGTCTATTTCTTCCAATGAAACAAATTCGCCTTTACACAGTAAGGAGCCCCCGCCTGTTCCCCTGATCGAGTCAATCCAGCGGGAACATCATGAAAAGTATATCCCCGATAGAGGCGGCAGTCCAACCCAATTGCGACATATTCACTTCCGGCGCTTGATCACGCCGAGGTAGTACTCCTCGCCGGTGATTCTGACCCGCCTGTGCCTTTCATCCGCGTCGGCGCACTGAAGGGTGACGATCCCCGACAGGGGGCTGACATGAATGACCTCGTACAGCTTGTTGTCGATCTCCTTCCTGTCGCCGATCTTCGGGAGCTTTTCACCGAGCTCCAGGTAGCTTTCGTACTCGTAGCTCAGGCAGCAGAGAAGTCTGCCGCAGTTACCGGAGATCTTGCCCGGATTCAAGGGCAGGTTCTGCGCGCGGGCCATTTTGATCCCGATGGGCTGGAAGCCGGTGAGCCAGGATCGGCAGCAGAGAGGCCTTCCGCACGGCCCGCAGCCGACATAGAGCTTCGCCTCGTCCCTCGCTCCGATCTGGTGAAGCTCTATACGGCATCGAAAAATGCCGGCGAGGTCCCTGACCAGCATCCGGAAGTCGACCCGTCCCTCCGCGGCAAAATGGAATGTGATTTTCCTTCGGTCGAACCGGATGTCGGTGGCGAGCATCTTCATCTTGAGGCCGTGATGCTCCACACGCTCCCTGCATGTTTCAAGGAATTCGGCTTCATCCCTGACGATGTCTTCCAGGACCTTTTCGTCCTCGGCCGTGAAGAACCTGGCTGCAACGCCGTCGACGATCAGCTCGTCCTCGGGCTGCGAATCCCTGTCTTCCTCATCGTTTTCTCTATCGGGCTCCATCTCGGAGATAACTTCCCCGACTACGGGCCTGTAAACAATTCCCCAGTCTTCCCCGAACTCGTCGCGGAAGATAAACCTCTGCCCATGAACGGGTTCGCCGATCTTGGGGTCCCACTTGATTCGCTTGATAATTCCGAGCTTGCCGTGAGTAAACTCTATGTAAGGGAGATCATCTCTCCCCTGCCCTTTCTCGTCTTCCATTGTGATTTATCCTCAAAGCCCGGCAAGGCCGAAATACAGCCTTTCGAGCGCGATATCGAAATTGCAGTTGACCCTCAGCTTGCCGATGAAATCCTGAAGCGTATCGACCGTCTTCGGAATATCATCACCAACACTCAAAGATACTACCCTTCTCAGCAATCCTGCAAGGAGAAGAGCTTTTCTTCCCTGGCCCCATCGCTTCTCCCTGGCAGCCGACTCCTCGATTCGCCAGTTCGCGGGGCTGATCGTGAAGTCCTTCGGGTTTGCCAGATTTTCTGCTGTCTCGTATGCGTTGCCGCCGCGCGGAAGGCTTGCCCTGCGCTCAACGGCCGAAAGCATTTCCGCCATATCCCAGAAGCTCTTTTTCCATTCGACCGCACCGGCCACCGACACTCTCTCGCTCGCGGCAAGAAGGCTCCCGGCCTCATCTATCGCATCACGATACCCCTCGCAGTGCATCCATCTCAGGTACATTCCGGGACGTCCGGCGGCGAAGTGTATTGCCTGCTGAGTTAATTCATCCTCGGGATCGTCGCCGATTATCCG
>CAYLVL010000176.1:0-5945 GCA_964387135.1 uncultured Planctomycetota bacterium | reverse complement strand
ATTCGATGGATCGCGAGGATGCGGCGCCTGAGCGCCCGCGTCAGCGGTCTCGGCGCGACAATCACTCCGAGAAGCGCGAGGAATATGCCCAATACTGCAAAGATGCGCACCAGCATCGCTATTATTCTACCAGACCATCGTTAATGCGGCACGCCCTGAGTGCGCGATTGAGGGGGCTACCGGGATGATATGTCCTCTGCGCCAAGGGCTTGCACGAACGCGTCCATCAGGCGCCTTGTGATCGGTCCCGGGCCTGCTTCCCAGTCGATCTTCCCGATGATCTTCCTGACCGGCATGATCATGCGGACAGTCCCGGTTATGAAAATCTCATCAGCCGACTTCAGATCGTCGAGAGTGAGGAGAGCCTCCTGCGCCGGGATTCCTTCCAGCTCCGCAACATGCAGAACCTGGTTGCGAGTGATGCCTGCGAGTATTCCCGAGTCGAGTGACGGCGTTTTCACCACGCCATTGAAAACGATGAAGATGTTGCTCGTCGTGCACTCGGTGACATGGTCGTTCTCGTTGAGCATGACCGCATCGTCGGTGCCCTTTTCGGCGGCTTCGATCGCGGCGAGCACATTGTTCAGGTAGTTCCCGGACTTGATCGCGGGATCCATCGCAAGCCGGGAGTTACGGCGGACATCGGTGACGCAGAGCACCATTCCGTTCGCATAGAGTTCCTCGGGGGTAACGGGTATCTGCTTGCCGATGAAGATCATTGTCGGCGGGCCGCAGGAGCGGGGATGAAGATCAATGAGGCCGGGGCCGCGAGTGATGATGATGCGGACGTAGGACTCGCCGGGCCATGTCTTTGAATCGATCACGCTCCTCAATTCGCTGGTGATCTCTTCATCGGTCCACGGAAGATCGTAGGAGAGGCGCTTGGCGGAAGAGCGAAGCCTTGCGAGATGGGCGGCCCACGCAAACGGTCGGTCGCCGATTGTACGGATAACCTCGTAGATCGAATCCCCGAACAGGAATCCATGGTCGAAGATGCTGATGGTCGCCTTGGAAGGATCGACCTGCCGACCGTTGATGCGGACGATGTAGTCAGGCTGATCGTTGCTGTTCATCGCGTTGCGGGTACATTACTGCCTGTGATGGATACTATGCAAGAGCCGGGCCATGGAAGTCGCCATTTGTGATTCTGCACACTGCATTCCAAATCGTCCCAATTGGAGCAGGCCTGCTTCCGATTCCAAGTAATGCCGACGGGGGCACCGGCGCTCCCTGCCGGCAAGGGCTAACTGCACTGCCAGCAGATGTGTCAGGAAAGCCACAAGACCGCAATGAAGACCAGGGGGCGGGAGGCTTGCATAAACCGCCATAATATGATATAATATGCAAACTACAGCCGGGCGCCGTGGCGTATCGGCATGAATGGGAGTACGGTTATGAGTCAGGTGGATTTCTTCTATGTTCGACTTGCCATCATCTGCTGCATCGTTGCGGTGGTCTTCTTCTACATCACCACCGAGAGCCTCATCAAGGGGAAATTGAGGCTTCCGGCCTGGGTGTTTTCGTCGTTCACGCTCGTCATAGGCATTTTCTTCTTTGATGTCTTCATCGACTCGGTAGGCGAGTTCAGCCTGGGCAAAACCGACAGCCTTGACGAGTTGATCGACATGTGGGAGATGGTTGCCCGCTTCATGAGCACATTTGTCTGACGCATATCGTCGGACACCGGCGGATTCGATTTGCCCCCTCACTACTGGTATAATTGGCGCACACGGATGGGAGCAACCCGGGCATGAAGTGCCGGGTGTGTTCCGTTTGTCTCCGGGTTGGTTTTCGGTTCGGAGGGAACGATGAAAATCGGCGATTTGATGAGGCGGACGCGCCAGGAAGCAGGTCTGAGCCTCGGGCAGGTCGCGAAGGAGCTGTACATCCAGGAGAAGTATATCCAGGCGCTCGAAGAGGGGAACTACGAGATTATCCCCGGGGAAGTCTTCATGCGCGCCTACTTCTGGCAGTACGCGGAGTACCTCGGCCTCAAGGAGTACATCGAGAGCATATCGTCACCACCCCTGCCTGAGATTGAGGAGAAGGAGCCGCAGCAGATGAACGAGATTTTCGGAGGAGTATGGGACACCCCCAGGATAGCAAGAGTAGCTCTCAAGATAGGGCTGCCCATACTGATCATCGTTCTGATAGTAATGGGTGTCCAGGCGAAGAGAAACCGCCCTGAAGGGGAGCCCGAACCGGAGAGGGTGTCGGGCACGCACCAGACATTGCAGGTTGTTCCGACCGAGACCGCGCAGCCGAGCTGGGAGATACCCAGCAATGTCGGCAGCGGATCGGGAGGGAATCTCGATGACATGGCGCATGAGGTCACACTGACTGCTCTCGGGCAGTGCTGGATCACCGTCGAGACCAGGGACGGCTCACTCTACAATGGAATGATGACGGCAGGCGAGGTGCTTTCGTTCACCGATTTGATCGGATTCCATATCCGTGCCGGAGCGCCGGAGAAACTGGAGGTCGAATTCGACGGCGAGCTGGTGCCGTGGGAGCCGGGGCAGAACGAGATGCTTCTGCCTCCGGGAGCCGCGATATTTCCCGATGATGACCAGAACGGCGACACGGAGGACGCAGGCTCGACGGGCACGGAGAATCCGTCCGATGACTCCGGAGATGATCCGGATAGTGCGGAGGAAAGCGGAACGAATGGATAGGAGCAGCCTCTGATTTCCGGCGCAGTGCATTTCTCCGGGCCATGTATCGGCCCGTTTTTTTATCGGCTGTTTGATACACGGGGGTCTTTCAATTCATACTGTATGGTATAGACAGGAAGGAAGCGCTCGCGCGTTTCGGCAGGAGCATATCATGCGATACCTGATTCCTATTCTGATTCTGACCACAGCCCTGATCGGATGCTCGCAGGGCGGATCGCCGATGGCACCCGGTTTCACTGGTGAGACGGGACATCAACCGATCGATCGCTCCGGGCTCGCGTCGCAATGGCTGTGGGGCCTGTGGAACATCGAATGCAATCCGGATACCGGGCAGGTGTCGGTTGCTCCGATGCGGCATGCCTATGGCCTGTACAACGTGACGACCTTCCTTCAGCCCCCGCTCGGGAACCTTGCGAACATTGATGTCGAGATACTCGATGCGGGCAACCTTCAGAGCGAAGGAAGAATCGACCTTAACGTCACGTTGACCCATCCGTTTCCCAAGCTGAAACTCAGGGGATTCGATGTGCGCGGAGTGGTGATGGGCGACGGATCGATTGTCGACGGCTACAACTCCGACATCATTTATCCCGGCCACAACTACCTTCGGCTTCTCAATTCGGACGGTTACACGCGATGGATGAACGCGAGTGAGTTCGGGGCGGAAGGAGTTCTCGGCTACAAGCCCGGTGCGCTGGGATCGAGGGGATATATGCCGTCCGCGACGATCAACGGGTACAGGTACTTCGCGGATACGATCGAGCCGGACGAGCCGGTGTTTGATTATTTCGCATCGTCTCTCGGACTTGTGGCTTCTCGCGGATCGATGACTCCCGGCACATCGATTACAAGAGAGTACGACCTGAAATTCCCCACCGATCCGCTCCGAGTGAAATTCCAGTACGCCGTCATCGCGGGATGGGAGAAGGCGGCATCCGGCGGCGACGCCCCCTCCCCTTCCGATTTTCCGCGGAACGCCAACTCCTTCGAGCCGATCGCTCTCTCGATTGTCGACTCATCCATGCTCTTCATGGAAGGTGCGCAGAAGGGCGGGGACATCGACCTGAGGCTGAACATCGTCGACTGGTGGGCATACTGGGACAGCGGGAATCTTCCCGACCACATCTCGAAGGTCGTCATCTCATCTGACACCGTCGATCTCACCGGCTCGGGTGGTTCATATGTGGAGTTTGATTTCTCCGGCCTGGATCGCTTCCCGACATCGGCGGCAAACGCCGAAGCGGTCGATATTCTGATCCCGGACGCGGAAGTTTCGGATGTTGAGAACCAGGAGGTTCTTATAGCAATCGAGATGGCGGGTTATGACTACACGAATCCCTACGGTGTCCCGAACGATGCCAACACCGATGCACTGACGGGATACTTCCTGCACATGTTGAATGTATCGAGCGAGTACAACGATCCGCCGGTGATTTCGAGCGGGGTGGACGGCGATGCGAGCGTTTTCCTGACCGATGTAGAGACCTACACGGTGACGGCATCGGACGAAGACGATCCGGTGCTGGAATATGCATGGACAATAAGGGACTGCCTGACGCAGGAGGTGCTTATCGGTCCCGATCCGGGCGATGGATCGGGCGGCTGGGAGATCAACTGGGCCGAGGCAAACACGCCCGGGGAGGTCGAGATTCACTGCACGGTCTCAGATGGCGAGAACGATGTCGACGCCGAACCCCTCAGCGTGATCGTAACCGATGTGATTTTCCATGCCGATCTGAACGACACCACCACGGGCGATAACGCGGGCTGGACATCGGTCGAGCAGGTCGGCATTTCGAAATGGTCGAGTTTTGTCGGCCACGACAATGTTCTCCAGGGCTACGGCTACAAGTTCGGTGTTTTCAACACATTCTATGTCCACGATTCGGCGGACATACTGGTCACCCCTGAAATAGGAATCCCGGATACGGTCGATAGGGCGCTTGCGGTTGTATTCCATTGCTATGAGTTCGAGTATTTCGCATCACTGGAGATCGGTCTCGACGGCGGCAACTTCAAGGTGACCCAGGCGCCGACGCTTCCCACCTACACCCATCCGGAAGCGGAGATTATCGGCGGTATGGACTACGAGGGATGGCTTTTTGACACGCAGCTTACCGACCAGAGGGTTTTCTATTCTGACCTTTACACCGACCAGCTCGTTGTGTCGGCGTTCGAGATACCGCCCGCGTTTATCGGGTCGGACGTTCATATCGGATTCGCGGTCGCGACGGACTACAGCGACGCGTATCCGGGTCACGGCTGGCTGATCGACGATGTGCAGGTTCGCGCTCTTCCCGCAGAGGGTAACGCCCCCCCGATTGCGGGAGGATCGGTGACAGGCGACGACCTGGTGCCCCTTTTGTCGGATTATCCGGGGCGGTACGAAGTGATCGGGTACGATCTCGAAAACGACGAATTGACCTATGCGTGGACGGTGCGCGATCCCGGCGGCGATATCCTCTGGGGTCCGGTCGAGTCGGTCGGTGTGGGCGAGATGACGATCGACTGGACAGAGATCGGATCGTTCGGAGATTACGAGGTGCACGCGTCGATTTATGACGGCCATCATCCGGGCGTACCCGCGCTTCCGCTTGAAGTGACGGTCCAGGACCCGGTTTTCCACGCCGATTTCAGCGACACG
The DNA here is from genome assembly GCA_964387135.1 of uncultured Planctomycetota bacterium. Taxonomy (GTDB): domain Bacteria; phylum JAJVIF01; class JAJVIF01; order JAPKYR01; family JAPKYR01; genus CAYLVL01. The sequence goes on along the minus strand of CAYLVL010000176.1, from coordinate 626 downwards.
ACCACCGGCGACAACGCGGGATGGTCCGGGTATCTTGAATCGGGATCGACATCATGGACAACCGATGTGGGATCGGACGGCAACCTCGATGGTTTCGGCTACAAGTGGGGCGAGTTCAACACGCCCTACCACGAGAACAGCCAGGGGATACTTCTCTCACCGCCGATAGATGTGCCCGCCGGGGTGTCGCGGGCGTCGCTGTATGTGCGGCACGACTTCCTCTTCCTGGCGAGCCTTGACGGCGGCAATTTCAAGGTGGTGGTATCGCCGCAGATGCCGAGTTTCGACACGATCGAGGAGAACATCGATCATGGCTGGGATTACGACGTGGAGCTTACGGGCACGGTGATGGACGGGCAGGACGCATTCGGGACACCGTCGGGCCAGGGGTTGATGACAAGCAGGATGGATCTGATATCGGCTGCGATCGGGAATGAGATCAGGCTTGGGATCGCGGTCGGGTCGGGGGACACGTTCTTCAACATGCGCGGCTGGCTGATAGATGATGTGGTGGTGGCGGTAACTCGATGAGGCCGGCCGGTGGCCGGCGTTCCTGCCGCCTGGGAAGGTAGCGTTCCTGCCGCCTGGGAAGGTAGCGTTCCTGCCGCCTGGGAAGGTAGCGTTCC
>CAYLVL010000175.1:0-5964 GCA_964387135.1 uncultured Planctomycetota bacterium | reverse complement strand
GCCACCGTCCGCGACTATCTCCAGAACCTGTCACCAAGTCCGCTTGATACGATAACCTCATGATCGGCGGTCAGCACCAGACCCTCGACTCCTTCGGTCTCGTCGAGGAATTCGGGGCCTCTTTCCTCGCCCATGACCATCACGGCGCAGGCGAAGACAGCAGCCTGGAGGCATGATTCCCGTGACACAACAATCGCAGCCCGAAGATCATCGGTTGGACGACCCGTAATCGGGTTCAGAATCATGTGATACCGGTTCCCTCCTGCGAAAAAGAACTTCTCGTCATCGTCCATAGCCGCGAGATACTCACCGGGCGCCAGGCGAATGTATCCCATCGTAAGCTGCGGATTATCCTCGGCGGGCTTGTCCAGAGGGTACATGAACTCGTACACCCGGGCTTCATCGTCCATCTCCCCGACGACCGCCATGCACTGTCCCGCCCGGACCAGGAAATCCACCATTCCGGTCCGTTCCGCAACCTCCAAGGTCCAGTCGACAATCGCGCCGGGAAGAGTCGGGCCGAAACCGACGCGCACATGCTCGCCTTTACGGAAGATGCAAGTTCCGTCCATCTCGACAAGATCGCGATTCACCCACTGAAGCGCATCGATGATCTCCTCATTCTGAACGCGTCTCCCGCCGGAGTCGAATTCGTAGACGTCCCACAGAATCTGGACGGTGGGATCGAAAGCCCCGTAGCATTCCTCGGAGTATCTAAGGAGATTCGAGATTGTGTCCGCAATCGGCTCCGCGGAGATAACTTCTCCGACTTCGCTGTCGTTGAGCTGTCCGAGGATACGGCCATCGTGCGGATCCGCTAAATCAAGCCTTGCATTGAGCTGGTCCGACACCACGGCATGGTGCACAGGCGACCTTCCAAGAGGCACAGCCGGGAACTCAATGATGACCTCAATATCCCCGACCGGCACAGATGTACTGGATATTCGCTCGCCTGCGCATCCGGTGCAGATCAATGCGAAGAGCAGAACAAGCAAAATCCCGGGGCGGGGCATCCGGTTCATCTATCATCACCAGCGATCCTGTCGGTCAGCGCCGGGTACAGAAGGTTTCCCTCGCAGCCGTCGAAGTAGTGACAAACACCAAGCTCTATATCGAAAATGCCGAAGCGGTCATCCTCCGGTTCGCGGTAGTCCTCGATGTAGACAATGAACCTGCCGTCGGGGGAAAGTCGAGGATGGACGAGACCGTAACAGGCAATATCTCTCGACAATCCGATCTCAAGCATGCGGGCGCCTTCCGATGCGCTCCAAAGAAAAACCTCGTATTGCCCACCGACTTGCTCCTGCCAGCAGCAAAGCGTTCCTGATGCGTTGAGGGAAGGCAATTTCACATCGCGATCCGGCTCGGTCAGGTAGATCGATTCGCCAAGCGATTCATCCTCGAGAGACCAGTAGACGACCCTCCCGGATTCCGAGCCAACCTGCCTTTCAACCGCGACGCATGCGTTCATGTCCCCCGCCATGAACGGCCACACACATTCCACATCCGGATTGTCCGTAAGACGGATTACCCTCCATCCGTCGGGCTGATCGGCATCTTCGGCGATTAGATAAAGATCACCGCCGGGATTGCCGTCCCTGTATGAATGAAAGCACACGTGGGAGCCGTCTCCCGAGCATGAAGGCCATCGGTCCTTTGAGTGAGAGAAACCGACGACGTCCAGATCGCCTGTACTCACCTGAACCCCGACAATGTCCTCCTGTGCATCGATGTGGCGAGTTGCGAATATCCATGCACCGTCAGGGGTTGGTGCGGGATGTACGAACGTGCCTTCCCCCAGAGTGTAGAAGCGTGTGTTTTCGCTGCCCTTTCCCGTCTCGATGCGAATGGAAGCGATGTTCCATTCACTTCTCGCAGGCTCGCGGCCGACCTGCAAGTCGGATTGTCTCAGGAACTCCGGAACGCCCAGAAGCTCAAGTACTCCGTGAGCCTCGCCACGTGCTGCCAGTTTCAGCGGAACATTCGCGTTGGTCGACCAGACAAGCATTCTGCCGTCGAGCGCATGGAGCGAATCAGCGATGAAGTCAGGGGCGGAATCGGACGACTCGATGAGCACGCTGTTGCTGAGAGACATGATCCGGTCCATCGCAGTAAGTCGTCCGTAAGCCCAGAAGACAAACAGCGCGACGAAAACAAGAATGACTATGACTGCCGGTCTGAGTGCTCTCATGCCGCGTATGGTCCCTCGATTGCTATGCTATCATACCAGCTTTGGCGGATGTTTAGCCGCTGATAAAGCGATGGCGATCCAGCTCAAGGGCATACATAAGTCGTTCGGCGAGCATGTGGTGCTCGACGGGATCGATCTGTATCTCGCTTCGGGCGATCGCGCCGGGCTGATCGGCCCCAACGGCTGCGGTAAGACGACGCTGGTCAGGATCATTGCCGGGCTTGAGACAAAAGACGAGGGTCGAATGTCGATTCCCGGCGAGGATTTCAACCTGGGATACCTCGAGCAGTTCGCCGACATCCGCCCCGGCTCGACGCTTCTCACGGAGGCTCTGAGAGGCGCGGGGAAACTCAGGGAGATGGAGAAGCGGCTTCGCGAGCTCGAGGAACGAATGGCAAGCGGCGATCCGGAGATTGTGAAGTCGGTCGGCAATGAGTACGCGAGGGTGCTGGGAAAATTCGAGCACGCAGGCGGCTACACGTTCGAGACCGACGTGAAGTCGATCCTGACCGGGCTGGGATTTCGGGATGAGGACTGGGAGAAGGTGGCAGACAAGCTTTCGGGCGGCGAGAGAACAAGGCTGGCGCTGTCAAGACTGCTCGCGGATAAGCCTGATTTCATCCTGCTCGACGAGCCCACCAACCATCTCGATCTTCCGGCGATCGAATGGCTGGAGGAGACACTCAAGGGCTTCGACGGCGGCTACCTGGTCATCAGCCACGACCGGAGGTTCCTGGATTCGTGCTGCCCGATCCTGTTCGAGTTGGAAAACGGCGGAATCCATCGGTATACCGGAGGCTACGAGGGATATCTCGGTCAGAAAGCCGAGCGGCTGGAGAGGGAAAGGAAGATGTTCCGGAAGCAGGAGCAGGAGATACGTCAACTGAAGAAGTTCATCGCGAGGTGGTCTAAGGACAAGAAGCGGGCGTCACAGGCGATGAGCCGGAAGAGAAGGCTCGACAAGATTGAAGCGGAGAGGGTAGAAATCCCGAAAAGCGAGAAGGCGGGGATGCATCTCGCGTTCCAGCCGTCGGTGCGCTCCTACGATGAAGTCATTACCGTCAGGGGAGTCTCCAAGAGCTTCAACGGCCGCGTTCTTCTTGATGATGTCAATCTCTCCGTAAGAAAAGGCGAGAGACTCGCTGTGATCGGGAGGAATGGGACGGGCAAGACGACTTTGCTGAGGATGATGATCGGGCAGGTGAAGCAGGACACGGGCAAGATCTGGTGGGGCGATCGGGTGGTATGGGGATATTTCTCGCAGACAATGGAGGAGCTTGACCTGGAGAACGATCTGCTGGGCGAGATGATGCGTCTAGGCAGGAACATAGGAGTTCAGGACGCGAGGAATATCCTGGGTCGGTTCCGGTTCTCGGGAGATGACATCGAGAAGAAGATCGGCGATCTGTCCGGCGGGGAGAGAAGCAAGCTCATGCTGGCGGTGCTGCTGACCAGGAAACCGAACTGCCTTTTGATGGACGAGCCGACGAATCATCTCGACCTGCCCAGCCGGGAAGTGCTGGAGGAAGCCCTGGAGGAATACGAGGGGACATTGATCTTCGTGAGTCACGACCGGGCGTTTATCGATCGACTTGCAACCCATACGCTGGAGCTTGCCGACGGGAGGGCGAGGCTGTTCCACGGCAACTACTCCGATGTGCTCTATCGCAAGCGCCAGGAGAAGCTCGACGCGGAAGAAAGGGAGCGAGCCAGAAGGCAGGATGAATTGGATGAGGAGCGTCGGGAAAAAGCAAGAGCCAGGCGGAGGCGGAAAAAAGCGCAAGCCGAGCCTGGGGAGCCGTCGGCGGTCGAGATTATGAATGAGATCGACCTGATAGAGGCCCAGATCACATCGCTGATGGAGGAACTGAGCCGTCCGGAGGTTTATCTCGATCATGAGAAAGCGGCGGAGCTTAACCGGGCGATAAGCGAGAAGAAGCGCTCGAGGGATGAGATGTTTGAGAGACTGGAGGATCGGCTCGGAAGCTGAACACCTTTATTGATGGTAGTCTAGAGGAGTGCGACACCGGATTGACAAGCAACCTTGAACCGAGAGTAGCTGCATTTCAATGGACAGGGGCACTGTGAACAACGGGAATCGAATGGCGAGAACGGGCAGGAGCTTCGGAGCCATGGTCGCGGGAGTGCTGGCGGTAGCGCTTTTCTATATTGTTTTGCCCAATCACCGGGTTATGTCGGACGCGATGATCGCGGCGGTGCGCATGCGGGATGTGCAGCCGTGGTTCATTCACCCGAACCATCTATTGCATCCTCTGCTGCCTGAGATAATTTTGAAATTGGGCTTCGGCAGGCTTACCGGGTTGAACGAATTGGAGATGCTTCTGGCGTGGTCGATGATGGCGGGAACGCTGGGAGCCTGGTTCCTTCTGTTGTCGCTCCGCGAAGGCGGCATGCCGGTGGTAACTTCACTCATTGGGCTGGGTCTGTACGCATTCTCGAGCGCGGTCTGGTACTTCTCGGTGGCTGCCGGCCCCAGTGCGACCGCCCTGGCATTCAGCGAGGCAGTTCTTCTTGCCCTCGTCATCGCGTCGAGAAGAGCACCATACGGACTGAAACTCCCGACAATCACCTGGCTGGCGGTAATTTCCATCCTGAGCATTATTGCCAGCCAGTTCAACGCCATATTGATGCTGCCTGCCTGCTACGTTGTTTTAATGGGCTCGAGGAGTCCCAAAACGAAAGGCTTCAATGTCTTTTGCTATCTGGCAATCACCATTGTCGGATCGCTGATGATGTACATCCTGGGAGGAGTCATTTTCAACCAGATCAGGTCTCCGCTGCAATTCATGGACTGGCAGCACTCGTATGTGTACGGTTCGCGATGGTGGTCGCAGGGATTTGTCGATACCGTCCAGCGCAACTGGATTGGAGCGATCTCGGTGCCTTTCACGTCCGCTTTCTACAAGTATGGATTATTCGGCGATTGGGCGCTGGGTTTCGGGAAACCCATATGGCTCATCTGGCTGGTGATCCGGGCCAGTCAGGCATTTGTGCTCCTGTTTCTGTTGATTGAGACCATCGGAGCGATTGTCTTTTGGATCCGGACGCGCAGGATACTTCCGGTCCAGGCGATAGGCGCGATCTCATCGATTCCCATAATATTGTTCTCGTGCTTCTGGACCCCGGAAACCACGCACTATCGGGTGATGTACGCACCGGGCTTCATCCTGTTCCTGACACCGTACCTTCACCAACGCTACGAGCTGGGTCAATTCAGGCTCCGAAAGGCATGGCCGCTGCTGCTTGCAGTGCTGCTCCTGTTCGCGATCAATCTGACGACTCAGTTCATCCCGCAGAGCAACCCCAACAACAATCCGTACATCCGCGAGGTCAACACGGTCGAGGGTTATGTCACCCCGAATGACCTGATCATCTATTCGGGAACCGACGCCGGACAGCTTAGGGCGCTTTACACCGAATACTTCATCCAATGCAGCACACTGCTGGTGCAGGATCTATATATCCACTACCAGGAGGATCCTGACGACCTGATCCAGACCTTCAATGACCTGCATGAATCAGGGGGCAGGATCTACATTCACGAGGACGCAATCTATTCCGAAGAGGATGTAGCGATCATGAACGGGCTGTATGGTCTCGACATACAGCCCGGAGAGATCGCCAATCTGATGTCCGCACACATGAGGTTCAGCGCCGTGAGCTTCACAGTCAACAGCAAGCACTACTACATCGCCCTGCCGATGGAAGCGGATGAGAGTATGGATCAGGATTCAGAGCAGGCCGAATGATGA
>CAYLVL010000174.1:0-5978 GCA_964387135.1 uncultured Planctomycetota bacterium | reverse complement strand
CCTATGTCCTGGACTGGAGGGGCGAGCTCCACATAGTGAACGTCCAGGATCCCTCGTCTCCCTCGATTGTCAGGACAATAGACGCCTACGACTACTCCTGCAGCCCTGTTCTGTCGTACGGATACGCCTTTATAGCGGATTCCGACGATAACGCACTCCACACGATTGATATCACCGACCCGGAATCCGCTTTGATATCTGATATGGCAGAGATTCCCCTAGATGCTGTTGATTTGGCGATTTCGGAAGGATATGCGTACGTGGGCGACGGCTACGCCGGCTTGAGAATCATCCGGTTGTTCTGAATTACGGGAATGGTCGGGGAGGAGAGATTCGAACTCTCGACCTCCTGCTCCCAAAGCAGGCGCGCTGACCGGACTGCGCTACTCCCCGACAGCCATCAAGTATAAACTCGCCCTCCCGGCGCCACAAGTGGACCATCGGCGAGTTATCCTTCATCGTCTTCCTCATCCTCGCAATCCTGGTCATCCTCGCGCTCTGCCTGACTCCCTTCCTGATTCCGCTCGCCTTCTTCATCCTCCGCATCGATCTGCTCGCCCCACAAGCCCCTGCCGGCTTCGCGGGCGTCCTCCTGGGCTCGGATATACTCGTCGACATGCGCCACATCCGGCGGGTACGTCGTCACCGTGGCAAGGCCGCACGCAACCAGCGCGAGATTCACGAACAGGCCGTCCTCGGTGTAGACATACCTCAGCAGACGGTCGTACCGATCCCGATTGGACATATCGGTCGCCAGCCAGACCCTCTTGTTCTCCACCAGAGCCTTGTTCACCGCGCTCGCCTCGGGACCCCACGGGTCCACGTCCCGCTCCGGATGCACCGTCTCGGGGGTGTCCACGCCGATGTACCTGACCTTGTCCGTCGCGCCGGGCTGATCCTCGAACTCGATCTCTATCGTGTCACCGTCCATCACCCGCACACATGTCGCCCACTCGCCGTTCTCGGGAAGCTCGACCCGCTCCATTGTCGCGATGAACTCGAGCGCATCGGTGACCAGATTCTCGTCGGGAATTCCCTCCGAACTTGATTCCGACTTGGGAATTCCATCTGAATTGGACTCCGACTCGACCTGCTCTTCATCGTCTATGTCGAGCTCCTGCCTCGAGCGCAAGCCTGGCCCATGGGTGCAGGGGCCGATGCCGGTGCCGATCAGGATACCGGCGATGAACGCGAGGATGATCGCCCAGGGATTACGCATCTCGATCCCTCCCAACCTGTACAGTCTATCAAAGCATGGACCTCCAGGGACAGGCAATTCTCACTGTGGCATGTGACACGCGCTTTCGTGCGCGTGATCTTTGTGACAGGGGCTTTCAAGCCCATGTCTTCCAATGCAGGCGGGACGCATGCGCTCCGGCGGCTTGTTTGCGGGCGACGAGAGGATCGGCGAGAAGCTTGTACGACTGGAAGCCATACGGCGCTTGTCACCGGCGCCCGGCTCAAGGGAACGTGGTCGAGCCGCTATTAATACACACACTTCCTCGCTTCGTCGGCATAGGCTTCGACGTTCTCCACAGGCGCGTCGAAGAAGTGATCGCTGGGGTTCATGATGTAGGCGCCGCCGACTCCCGCGGTCTCGAAACATCGACGCACATGCTCCCGCGTCTGCGCCGGTGTCGCGCGCTCGAAGCCGTTGTACTGATCGAATCCCCCTATCAACGCGACCTTGTCTCCGACGCGTCTTTTTATTTCCGCAAGATCGACATCGCCGCCCATGGACGGCGGGGTGAGCGTCTCATGCGCGTCCGCGCCGATCTCCAGAAGCAGATCGAGTATCGGCATCATGCCCCCGCACGTGTGATAAACCGACCTGACGCCGATCTGGCGAAGAAGCGAATGAATGCGCTGCTCGTGCGGCAGGATGAACTCTCGAAAGATGTCCGGCGAAATCACGGTAGATGAGTTGTGCCCGCCGCCGGTTTCAAAGAGGTCAGTGACACATCCGCGCATGGTCTCGATCGACTTGAGCTCCAGCTCAGTGATCGTGTGCATCGCGTCATGCACCCAGTCCGGACTCTCCATGCATGCGACGATCATCTTCTGAACGCCGTACAATTCGCAAAGCTTGTGCCACGGGCCCTCCCTGCCGCCCCTGAGTATCCCCCTGTCGCCCACCATCTCCATCGACTCGCGCTCGTACTCGAGGTCGAAGATCTCCACGGGATGGTAACGGCAGTAGATGAAAATGTCTTCCGGCTCCTTCAGAAGGAATTCTGTCGTCCAGTGGGTGAGGTATTGGTCCCACTTCCAGACCTGCCGGAAGGTCTTCCTGGGAGTCACGATGGTGATCTGCTCCACCTTCTCCATCGTCGGTGGAGAGATCGTCTTTCGCTCGTATTTCCAGTTGTCCAGGCCCTTTTCATCGAGACGCCATCTCCATCGATAGAGCGACCAGTCGAGGCCGAATCTCTCGAATGCTTCGACCTTGCTTGCGCCGCCGAGATAGGTTTCGAGCCAGAAGGGCATCCAGTCATGCACGGACGCGGGGAGCCGGTCGGGGACACCCCGATCCAGCGCGGTAAGCATCCTTTCCCGACCCGTCATCATCGATAAACCCCGGAACGCCCGCCTCCGGCGGGCCGGAACGCCGGCTACCAGCCGGCAGGACCGCCACCTTCCAGGTGGCTCAAGATAAATGCTCCGTCATCAGGCTGATCATGTACCGCTGGTCTTCCGTACCAGCCATCTCTCTTACCGAGTGCATCGACATCATCGGGCTGCCGATGTCGATCGACCTGATCCCCAGCCTGCACGCGGTCATCGGACCGATCGTGCTCCCGGTTCCGACGTCGGTCCTCGCCACAAACGTCTGAAGCGGCACTCCCTTGTCGGGGCCGCACTTCTCCGCGCACTTCCTCAGATGCTCGTACGCGTCGATCTGCGTCGTGTATCTCTCGTTCGCGTTTACCTTGACCACCGGTCCGCCGTTCAGTATCGGCTGGTGTCTCGGCTCGTGCGCTTCCGGATAGTTGGGATTCACCGCATGCGCGCCGTCCGCCGAGATCATCATCGACTGAGCCATCGCCCGGAAGAACGGCTCGCGACGTGAGCCCTCGAGAACGCTCAGTCGTTCGAGCACGCTGTCGAGGAATCCAGATCCCGCTCCCTGCATCGTTCTTGACCCTACCTCCTCGTTGTCGAAAAGCGCCACCACCTGTGTGAACGGCGCATCCTTCGGCGCGGCGAGCAGCGCTTCAACCGCCGCGTGGCAGCTGGCAAGGTTGTCGAAGCTCCGCGTGAAGATAAACTCGTCGTTCATGCCCCCGATCGCTCCGGGCTGAAGGTCGTAAACCTCGACTTCATAGGCCTTCATCCGATCCGGGCGGGCGCCGCTCGCCTCGGCCAGCAGTTTCAGCAATGGTTTCTCATCGAGGGCTTTCTCGTCTCCGATTGCGAACACGGGCGGCATGTGATCCTGCTTGTTGATTTTCAGCCCGTCGTCCTTGTCGGGCTTGATGTGCGGCGCGAGGTTGGGGATTCGACATACCGGGCGATGCAGCCTGAAGAGCATCGTTTCGTGCGAGCCGTCCTCTTTTTCCACGACCAGCCGACCTGCAAGTCCGAGGTCCCTGTCGGTCCATGTGTGCAGAATCGGACCCCCGTAGATTTCAACCCCGAGCTGGAGATAATCGTTCTTTGAGTAAACGCCATTCGGCTTGATCCTGAGACCGGGGAAATCGGTATGCGCGCCGATGATCCGGAATCCGACCTCCGCGGGAAGCGCGTGACCCACACGCACGGCGATCACAGAGGAGTCGTCGCGCATGACGTAAAACTGGTCGCCCGACTCGACCTCCCAGTCGTCCTTTTCTTCGATTCTCCTGAAACCGGCTTCGTCCAGACGCCGGGCGACCTCCGCGGCCGCATGCGCGGCGGTCGGGGAGTCCTCGATGAAGGCGATCATGTCAAGCGCTGTATCCTTCGCTTTGGCGTCAACCATCTCTCTCTCCGGTATCCGTATGATATCCAGTAAGTGCGGAGGTATTTATAGCATTTTTCGCCGGGAGCAGCGGAAACGTGTCGCCTTGATCGCCCGCAAAAACGAAGATCATTCTGTCACCGGACGGCATAACTCGTCCGCTCCGATCTTCGGGTACAGCTCGTTGAGCCGGTCCGCAATCCGCTTGTCTTCCGGATCGCCTTTCCGGGCGGTCTCGAGAAGAACCAGTCCCTCCTCCACCCGACCGCTCTCTATCATTCTCTCCGCCAGTCCAAGAAGCGTGTCGGGATGCTCCGGATCGAGGTTCAGCGCTCTCCGCCACATCTCCTCCGCGCCCTCCGGATCGGTCTCCACGAGAAGCTCAGCCAGTAGCGACAACCCGTCCGCATCGAGGATATCGATTCCCCCCTCCAGGATCTCCCGAGCTTCCTCCTCCCTGTCGTCTTCCTCGAGAAGCGACGCGAGGTCGTAAGTAAGCTTCGCCCTGAGATTCTCCTCCTCCAAAGGAGCCTCGCTGCCTTCCTCGTGAACGACGTCGAGACCGCGCCGGTATGACTTTTCGGCTTCTTCGAGATTTCCCTGCTCGCTGTGAATCCTGCCCCTGACCCAGTTAATGGTTGTCTCTCCGCCACCCGCGGATTCGATCAGCCTGAGTATGCGATCGGCCTTGTCTATCTCGTCCCTGAGAAGGTAGACATGCGCGAGGAGAAGGGTTTGCGCGATATCCGGCGACTGCTGGAGACGCTTGCTGATCTCGGCCTCGAACTCCTCGAATCCCTCGGCTTCTGGATCGAGACGGAAGTACATGAGGTAGTTGAGCGCGATCTCGTCCACGTCCTCTGGCGACATGTCCTCCAGGAGTTCGGCGACCGACAGGTAGGCCTCGGCGGAGTCGGGATCGGCCTCGATTGCCGACTCGTACATCTGGAACGCGTCGTCCTCGCGACCCAGTTCCTCGAGCGCGATCCCCATGTTGTGCAGCGAGTCGTAATAGTCCGGATGGATTCTGAGCGCGCGCTTGTAGCAGGCAACCGCCGCTTCATACTCCTCACCGTCCAGAAACTGGTTTCCCATCGCGTGCCACGCGAGATAGTTCTCGGGTCTCGCGACGGTCTCCTTTGCCGCGGCGCGCTTTTTCGCGCCGGGCGACAGCCTGTCGAGCACCGCTCCCGGCTGCATTATCCAGCCCGATTCAAGGATCGCCGGCGTCTTGTCGATCACGTCGCGATAGGGATCGAGGTAGTCCGCCAGCACGCTCGCCGCATCCTGCGGGTAGCCAAGCTCGCCCAGAACCCGCGCGCACTCCATCCGCATCTCGCCGTCCGACGGATCTTCCGCCAGCGCTTCCCCGAACGCTCTCAGTGATTCCTCCCATTTCTCCGACTTCGCAAGCGCGAGCGCGAGCAGCTTTCGCGCGGCGAGTGGAATCTGCTCGCCCTCGTGAGCTTCCTTGAGATACTCGAGTGCAAGCGCCGGACGGTCGAGAGTGAGCGATGCCTCTCCCAGCAATGTCGCGACACCGACATCACCCTCCTTCAGCCGGTACGCTTTCTTGAGCGCGATATAACCTTTCAGCGGCTGCTCGGTGCCTAGATAAATTTCGCCGAGAAGCCTCCAGGCCTCGAAGAATTCATCGTGCCACTCGACCGCCTGGAGCAGGTTGTCGATAACGACATCGGTAGCGCGAAGTGCGCGGCGCTGCGCGAGGTCCTCCTGGAGGATGCGCACCGCGTCATCGTAGGCGTCCTTCGCCTTTTTGGGGATTTCCCGGTACTGGTCCCACATGATCCTTCACCGAAGAAAAGCCAGCACGAATTGTACATTTGCGAGCGCATTCACACAAGGCGGGGAAATAAGAGCTCGCAGCCCATTCCGATTTACGGGACACATGATGAAGCTCAACCTGGGCTTTCGTAAGACCGCGTTTCCTGTTCTCGGAAAGCAGGAGAAATCGTACGTTCAAGGCCTAAAATCAACTCATCTCAATGGGGCGCGCCGGCACGAAGCGCAAGTCTTC
>CAYLVL010000173.1:0-5994 GCA_964387135.1 uncultured Planctomycetota bacterium | reverse complement strand
TGTGAGGATGATTGAGTCGACAAGGTCTTCCGAGCTTGCGCCTTCCGGGAGCTCGTCGAGAATGCGCCACTGCTGGTAGGTCGCATGGACTTGCCCGGGACCGTGGCAGGCTTCGCAGCCGATTCCCCGGAATCTCTCTTCGACAAACGCGGCAGGCAGAAAACCTAGAGCGGAGTATCCGGTCGAGTGGCACGGGACACAATTCGCTTCGTTCAGACGTCCCGATTCTTCGAGAGACGTCCATGCATTTGCATGGTCGGTGTGCTGCCATGCATCCTGCTCGAAAGGGTGGCACTCGAAGCAGGCTTCCGATCCGACATAGCCTTCCGCGATCAGGTCGGGCATATCCTCGGGTACCCTGTCTATTTCGGAAAGGTAATTCTCCACGGTCTGCGCCAGTTGCTCATTGCGCTCGACATCCTCGCCAATATCGACAAAGCGAAGCTGATAGGCTGTGATCCCGCCGACTCGCGAAAACTCCAGGTCCAGAATTCCAAGAGATCGTCCCCATCCCTTCGGATGAGGAACCGCGACCGGATGCACAATCTCCGATCCGCTTTTCTCCTCGGTGAAAGACGGGGGTACCGGTTGTCCGGCTATTACCACGCTCGCCAGGCTGAACAGGGACGCGGTGATTCTCACCTGCTGCCATGAATCGGCCATGTCGGAGACCAGTATCACCATCCCGGCGCCGTCCTCGACATACGCTCCATTGATGATCTCCATCAGCTCGTGACCCATGATGGTCGCCTCTACCTGGTCTCCAAGGAGGTCCTGATTGATGTTGTCGTGAAGGTGACTGCCGATGACGGCAATTCGGAACCGGTTGCGCTCGACGACCGCTCTCCTTGGATAGGAGAATTCCCTCTCGCCAGTTTCGTCGCTTTCGAAGGTGTATGCGGAAGATGTCAGCGGCAGCCCTGCATTTAGGAACTCCTGGAGGACCGCCCGATCGAGACGCGCATCAGTCAGTCCTACATTGACCGCGTCGTAGCCGATATCGATCATGGCGTCCGCCAGGTAGCGCATGTTGATGAGCTCGATTTCGCTTGTCGAGCCGGTGGTGAAGTCGCCGGTATCGATCAGGATCGAGGGTCCGGGCGCGCTTTCCCGGGCTTCCTTTATTGCGCCCGCGAGCCTGTCGATTCCTCCCCGGGAACCCCGGTGGGTCTCTACGGCATTTATCTGACCGTGCAGAGCGGATGTGAAGATGATCCTGAGGGTGGGGGGTGCTTTGGGACGGTTGTAGCATCCGTGAAGCGTCATCAGGCATCCGAGCCAGATTGCCGCGAGAGCTGTCCTGGCGATTAGCGCAGAGCGATTTCGCGTTGAGCCGAGCATGAGCCGAATTGTAGCGCATCGACGCTTGATGATGCACCACCTGGGAGGAGTGATGGAATCATGAGTCGGGGAATCGCTCTTCCGGAGGCAGGATCATGCGCAGAATCCACCCGAGTCCTGACAGTCGGAGCATTTTCAGTGGCAAAAAATAAACGGAAGCGTGCTATGCGCTTCCGTTTATTCCTTGCAACGTCATCTATAAGGAGGCTGCAACTGTTGAGACGGATCAGTCTCGAATAAGGTTCGTTTTTCAACTCGTCAGCGGCCTGAAAACTGCTCGTTCGATGCAGATTACAGCCCGGTGTACTGGAAAACCGCCATTTGAGGGCCGTCCATCGACACATGGATTCTCAGGTTCTCCAGGTCGGTGTCCAGGTAGCGGACCTGATCGACGAGCACATCGGGATCGTATATCGACTCGATGAAATCGCCGCCAAGCGTGTAAACCTCGATTGTGTTCGCGTCGGTCAGGACGCAGAACCAGTTCTCATCTTCCTCGCCCGCGTCTCCGACCGGGATCATGGCAACGTCGATCGGTGTCCCGACAAATCCTGTGAGTGTCGCGACCGATGTGAACTCACTTGCCGGATTGCCCAGGTAGTCGGCCTGGAAGATCTCGACTTCCTCGACCTCTCCGCCTTCGCTGACGACTATCACGATATCGGAGTCGCCTGCGCCGTCATAGACCGCCAGACCTGTGATGTCATCCGCAGAGACTTCCCCTGCCCCGCTGCCGTCCAGGATGCCTCCGATGAAGACATCGAACTCCTCGGTCTCGTTCTTGTAGGGCGGCTCGTAGCGCACTACCGTGACGTATGGGAAGTAGGCGGGATAGAATCCTGCATCCGGGCCCCAGATCGCGTAGCCGTACTTGTTGCCATTCGTGCCGCAGGAGATGTCGGCCGGTCTGAGAATGGCGTCAAGCTCATCGGTTGCCTCGTTGTCCGCTGTGAGCCTGAAATCGAAAACCATCTCGCCCTCCAGGTCCAGAAGCTGGAGGGAGTTGCGGTAGAGCAGTTGCGGATCGGTTGTCGGATCGAACACATCGGTATCGAGATTGCTTTGGAGCAGGGAGTATTTCGCCGGGAAGCTCGGCTCAACCGGGTCTGTGGCCGCAATCCTGCAAATGGGCTCGATCGGGAAATTCGGGTCCTCTCCCGTTGTATCTATGAGAGTCAGGAAGAGATCGTAAAGCGTGTAGTCCGCGTTCCACATGTGGATTGTCGTACTGCTCGAATTAACCAGCGTGAACGAGGCGCCTCCGGGCAGGCCGACAACCGCAAGGTCCATCGGACCTTCGGGCGCTCCTGCCGATTCAAGGAGGGTCGGTCCGCTGGAGGTGTCGAAATAACTCGGCGGCGGCGGGGGATCGATAATATCCACCGTCAGGTAGGTATACGTCAGGTTGGAGGAGTTCTCGCTCTTGGCTGCTATGAGAAGCTCCCTGGTGCCCGGTGTGAGGCCGTACGCTGCGTAGCTCTCATACTTCCATACCCCGTCATCCGTTTCGTGCATGTGGGTGTAGGCGTTGCCGTTGACGGGGGAAAGGTCGATCAGCACGTAATCCACGTTATCCTGCCAGTCAACCACCTCGACGCTGAAGTCGATCGGGTCCGAAGCATCGGTGTGCAGGGGGCCGCTTGCCTCGGGATTCCTGAGCTCGGCCACTTCCTCCTGGTTACCCGGCCAGCTCGCGCAGGCGACATAGATCAGGTCCGCGAACTTCTCATCCGTCTCCTTGCGGAATGTCAAGGTTATGCCGTGCGATTCCCCGGGACCCCATTCGCGGTTCGGACTGCCGGTATCGAAGATGACGTACGGATGGTGGGTGCTCCATTCGCCGTCGACATCGAACAGGTCGGTGAAGCCGTTCGGCTCAAGGAGTGTCGGGCAGTTGGTGCCGGGGAAGATGCCCATCACATCATAGCCGGAGAGGATGGTCGGGTTGGTTAACTCCACGTAAACGGTCCAATCCTGCTCGATTACCCCCAGCAGATCGATGTCCATGCAGTTTGAGCAGAATGGCGGCTTGAGCATGTCCATGACGTCCATATGAGCCAGACCTATCCTGTAGGGGATGGCCTCGACATTCGCGGGCTCCTCACCATCGGCCTCGCGAAAGCGAAGGATCCATGTGCCCCACTGGATGCTCTCGCTCTCTGTTGCTGTGGGGGCATTTGCCGCGGTCATCTCCGGTGATTCCATCTGGGGCATAACCGGTGGGGAATCGCTGCTGCCCCGGCATCCTGCGAAACCGCTGAGGACAAGTATGGCTATAAGGACCAGTCCGCAAATCCGGCGAATGTGCTGCATGGCGCCTCCTTCCGGGCCATCCGGACCCGGAGACCTACATCAATAGTCTCATTGCGAATGGGCGGACAGGATTTAATGGGGTTTTAGCGGAGTGTATGCGGATTGGGAAAGCGGTCCGGGGTGTCTGTACGCCAGGATGGTTTCTTGACCGCTCAATGATGGCTATAATGTCGATCCTACACCCAGAATCGCCTGTTCGACTCATGCTCTCTATCCCGAAAAGCGGGGGCTTTCCAGTACTTGCTCTTGCCTTACTACTGATTTTTTACGCAGGCCGCTTCGCCATGCCCGCTGTGGCGGATAACGAGGAAGTCCCCGATGGAGAAATCCGGTGGCCCGACTGGTCGCCCCTTGCCGAGGTATCGACGGTGGAAGACGAGGGGATTCCCTGGAATGAGGGGATAACGGCCAGCTGGTATGGGTCCGCAACAGGATCGGCATGGGGTGGATACGGTAACCGCATATATCCGGGCAGAGACTTCTTCTGCGCGATGCCGGCGACAACGGACAATCTGGACTGTCTTGGGGGGCATCTGGCATGCCGGATGTCCAGATGTGGTGAGGCGCAGCCGGTGCTCGATCAGATTCTTGACGGTGGAAACAGCTCGGGTTCGTTTGAGTTCTGGCCCGGCTCGAACGGCGATCCCGATCCGGCCTACCCCTGGATTATCGAAGGTACCGAGGGAGACGGGCTGTTCAGGGTCCTCGAGATCAAGCCTGCCGGGGAGGAAGGACCGATTCTCGAAGCGTATGTTGGCGATGTCGGGCCGTGGTGCAATTCGGACCCGTACTGGGAGACCTATTCAAGGCCCGACGCGGAGGACGGGATCGATGCCCGCGGGAGGAGGACGAATCGTGCGGGGATCGACCTTTCACGTGCTCTTGCGCAGGAGCTTGGCTGTACGGGCCTGATGCTGGTCGACTGGCGATGGAAGACAGTGAACGGAGCCTATGTTGTCAGAAGGCAGCCGACCGAGTGGCGATGGTAGCCCGAAATCATCCTGCCTGCTCTTGTGAGACAAAGAAAAAGCCCCTCATAAAGGGGCCTCGTTTGTATTCAGGTCAGGATGCCGCTCAGGCGGGCGTCGCTATGCTGCAGGACGAAGGACTTTGTGGGGGGGACGCTCGCGATCCCCGTCGCGACCGTCTCCTTCATCCTCGTCGCGATCGCGGTCTTCGTCACGGTCGCGGTCTCCATCCCGATCTCGATCTTCGTCACTGTCACGATCCTTTCCCCACGGTTCCAGCTCAAAACCGTCAGGCAAAGCAAGCCCCAGCTCTTCGTGAACCTCCAACGCCGCTTCTGTTCTCGGGACAAGGTTCCACGACATCAGCACGCCGAGTCCGGGCCATTCGCCCCCTTCCTCGAATTTCTCCCATGCTTCCGGATCAGCGGGTCTAAGTTCCCATACATATTCGATCCATTCATCGTCGGGAGTTTCTCTCGCCCGCCAGATCATTGGGACTCCGGCCTCGACACTGGCTCCATAGCCGGACGGCTGTCCGCTCCGGGAGGCGTCGACTTCCCAGCCCTGCTCTTCCAGGTCTTCGAAGTAGCCCTGGACCTGCGCGGTTCCCTTCCAGGCGCTTCCGAGCCCTCCCAAAAGGGATGTGCAGCCCATGCATGCGCCGATGAAAGCGATGAGAAACAGGAGAATTATCAGGCCGATGCATCCCAGGCAACTGAATAAACATACTTTTCCGCAGGATTCTGAACTCATTTCAAGAAGCTCCTCCTCCCATCCGTTGCCGGTTGAGAATCAGTCCGTGTGTGTTGGCGGCATTTTATCAGGTTTAACCGCTTGGGCCAACCATAAGAGACGATACAGCCACCTAAGTTGCGGGGGAAATCGGCCTGTGTTACGCAGGCTTCCCGATTGACACCAGATAGTCAATGATCAATCCTGCCACATCAATGCCGGTCGCCGACTCGAATCCCTGGAAGCCGGGAGTGGCGTTAGCCTCCATGAACACCGGTCCGTCACCCGTTTCGATCCAATCGATACCCGCAAAATCGAGGCCGACAGCCCGGGCAGCCTTCATCGCGAGGCGCTCTTCGGTGCGGCTGAGCTTCGTGGCCTCGGGTCTTCCCCCGCGATGCACGTTCGTCCGGAATTCGCCCACCGGGGCGGTTCTCCTGATCGCGCCGATCACCTTCCCTCCGATCACGAGCGCGCGGATATCGCTGAGGTGCTCATCGGAGGTGACGACGAACTGCTGCATGAGAATCGGCTGCCCGAGCGCCCAGAGTGTCGCGGCGATCGCTTCGAGTTGATCCACCTCGGTCGCCAGCATCGTGCCGATACCCATCGCGCCGGTGAACGTCTTGAGAATCCACGG
>CAYLVL010000172.1:0-6003 GCA_964387135.1 uncultured Planctomycetota bacterium | reverse complement strand
CCAGATGCGCGATAACCATGACGGTCTCTCGGTGGGCGGCGGCACATAAAGACACACGAGAAACCACAATGCGGTGAACAGGCTCATCTGGAAGAACAATGAGGGATATCCTGCAAGCAGCGGTCCTGCCCAGCATAGTGCCATCCAAAGACCCGACCACATGTTACGGTGCCTGAGCCATCTTTCGTAGAAAAACCATATCCCCGGGAACCACGCGAGCGTCATCGGCCACGGCTGGTAGTGCGGGTTCGGCAAAAGCGACACCATCAGAAAACCCGCCGACAGCCATGCCGCGATCCGTGCGGTCGTGTACGGCTTACCCGCAAGCGTTCTCCCCTTCTGCTTCTGCTTGCCGAGCCATTCCTTCAGGAACAGGTAGAAAAGCAGCCCCATCACAGCCGTATGGAAGAAACCGCTGACGCCCATTATCAGAAGGGGATGACATATCCACGCGATCAATGCATAGACCGGATAGAAAACCGGTACGAGATGATTCGAGGCCAGGGGAACTCCGCACAGGCAATACGGATCCCATGCCGGGAGCCGTCCGTTCCTGAGCTCATCGTGCGCGAGCCTGTTCCACGGGACGTAGAGCAGGATCGCGTCGTTGTTCGCGTTCGTGATTCGCGGATCGAGAGGCCCGTCGAAGCCGAGTTCGGTGTTCCAGGGCTCGAAGCGCTCCCACGTGTCGGGCATGACGGGCCGTTGCATCAGAAGCGGGTGATAGAGGACAATCGCAAGGATGATGATGCCCAGAACCGGCAGGAAATCGTCCCGGGAAAGCGCCGGTGACCGACCTGCGTCCCTGCTTTCAGGCGGATTGTCCATGCTGTGCGGGTTACAGCGGCCCGAGGCCGATGATGAATGAGATGAAATGCACTATAGGAGTAAGAATAATCCAGAGCATTCGTGTGACGAGAAGGATTATCAGGATCAGGAAACCGTATGGGTATGTCTTCGTCCATGCTTCAGCGAGTTTCTCAGGCAGGATTCCCTCTACAATGTGACTGCCGTCCAGCGGTGCGATCGGAAGAAGATTGAATGCTGCAAGGAGTATGTTCAGGTAAAGAAACACCCCGAGCAAACGCCCGATCGGGTTTCCTTCCGCAAACAGCACCGGAAAAAGCTTGAAGAGGATCACGAAGAACGCCGCTATGATTATGTTGGAAACCGGACCCGACAGCGCCACGAGCATGTTGTCTCTTCGGGGATGACGGAAGTTGTAGGGATTAACGGGAACCGGCTTGGCCCAGCCTATTCCCCATCCCGAAAGCGCCATAAGACAAAGGAAAATCAGCCCGACAGGATCGATGTGTGATACGGGATTGAGCGTAAGACGTCCCGCGCGTGCCGCGGTGTCGTCGCCGAGCTTGTACGCCGTCCATGCGTGCGCGAATTCGTGAAACGCCGCCGATATCAGAAACGCGATAATCCACAGGGGGACATCCTTGAGGTATTCAGTGCTCAACCGCTCGCCCTCCGGGGGAAGATCATAGCAGCCCCTCCCTTTTCAACAGCTTCGCCAACTTCTTGAAGTCCGTGAGAATAGCCTGTCTGAACTTCGGCTGATGCAGTCCGGCCGCCGGATGGTACATGGGAAAGAAGATCATCCCGTCCTTCCTTCTGATCGCCCGACCGTGCACCTCCGAGATCTTCATGCCCTTTTTCACCATCCGCTCCAGCCCGAACCGTCCCAGCGGCGCGATGATTTTCGGCTTGATGATTGCTATCTGCGCGGCCAGATAGGCCGAGCAGTTTTCCATCTCCTCGGGCATAGGATCGCGGTTGTCGGGCGGACGGCATTTGAGCGTGTTGGCGATATAGACCTTGCTCCTGGGTATGCCGGCTTCCTTCATGGCGGAATTCATCAGGCGTCCCGCCTGCCCCACGAACGGGATTCCCTTCTCGTCCTCTTCCCGACCCGGGGCCTCGCCGACGAACATGACCTCCGCTTCGATCGTGCCGTCGCCGAATACCGTCTGGGTGCGGTTGTCAACCAACTCCGGACATCTCGTGCATCCGGCCACTTCCTTGCGCAATTCGTCGAGGATATCCATACCCCGCATTATATCAGCCGACCGCGGGTTTGGGAAAAGCAGCCCGTTCACCTACACTCCTCATTACTCTACCTAAAAGCTCATCTTCGTCATCCACGACAACCTCGATGTTCACCACCCACATCGGCAGGGACATGGCGTCGGTCATCCCGTTCAGTCGCACTGCATCCTTGGCCGTCGTCAGCACTATCTCTGCTCCGGTCTTCCTTGCCCGCCTCTCGATCCTGCCGAGGTCTCGTCTCGCGTACACATGATGGTCGCGAAACCGGATCATCTCCGCAAGCTCGCACCCGAGCGTGCCCACCGTGTGCTCGAAGCTGAGCGGATTCCCGATTCCTGCAAACGCCGCGACAATCCTGCCGGATATCCCCTGCCCCGAATCTGCCTGGACGTTGCAGCAATTGCGCATGCCGCTGACTGTCGTTCGCGCGGTGAATATCGGAGGCGGATCGGCGATCATTGCCCGAAGCTTCAAGCGAATCTCCTCGACTCGATCCGGCATCACCGCTTCACAGTGGGTAATCAGAATCGCATCGGCTCTCCCGAGCGCCCCGACCGGTTCTCTGAGCAGCCCCATCAAGCCGTCGGAGCGCCCGAACGGCGCGAGCGCATCGATGAGCACAAGATCGAAATCCCGATGCAGGGCGGTGAATTGGAAGCCGTCGTCGAGAATGATAATGTCCGCCCCGTGACCCTCGATCAGGAGCCGCGATGCGCTCGCACGGTCGCGCCCGACCGCGACAGGCACGCCGACGTCGATCAACTCTTCCGCTGCCAGCGACGCCTCATCGCCCGCATCGGTCCAGTAGAGCCTGATGCCTTTGCCGTCCGACACAACTTGCGGCGGGGCTTTCTCCCGATCGATCCGTCCCTTGTAGCCCCTGAAAACCACACCCGGCCTGAATCCTCGGCCGGCAAGCGCGCGCGCAAGGTACACCGCGGTCGGTGTCTTGGCCGTACCTCCGAGTGTTATGTTGCCGACCGAGATCACCGGAACCGGCAGACTGACCGCACGATTGGCGTTCCTGAGCACCCAACGATGCCCAATGGCTGCAATTGCCGCATGCAGAGACCACGAAAGTACGGCAGCCAGTGTTTGTCGGATCGAACCGGCCATCGTGTTGTCCCCGAAATCCGCAATCCCGGAGTCCACTTCCTAATCTACCATACGTTCAGAAGGGTCTGAATCAGCCGAGGTTCGAAACCACCCAGTCCGCGATCATATCGGCCGCTTTCATCTGGCTGTCGATGATCTCCCTGGCCTTCGCACGATAGCTGTCCCTGTCGACCTGCTCGATTATCCTCCTGACCTCCGCTGCCAACTCTTCCGCATTCTTCACCACCGTAAGCAGACCGCCCTCACCGAGCACCTTCTCCAGATCGTGGAAGTTCGCCATCGACGGTCCATGTATCGTCGGCACCCCCATTGCGACAGGCTCAAGGATATTGTGTCCTCCCCGCCTGATGAGACTCCCGCCCACAAACGCGACATCCGCCGCGCCGTACAGCCTCATCAACTCCCCTATCGTGTCGACTATAATCGCCCTGACACCCCCGGGCGTGCCGCCCGAATCGCGGACTTGCGTCCAGTACCCGACCTTCTCCCCGGAAAGCATCACCAGCCTGGCGATCCTCTCCACCTGCTCGAGATGTCTCGGCGCGAGAATCAGGTGCATCGATTCGACACCGTCAGGAAGCTTGCCGCTGTTGAGGCTTCGCCATGCCTCGATTATCTGCTCGTCCTCCCCCGGATGAGTGCTTCCCGCTACCAGGAGCCTGGCACCCCCGTTCAAGCCCAGCAGTCTGCGTGTCTCTGCCCGCTCCTCCGCGGATGGCGGCTCGCCGCATGCCGCGAATTTCAGGTTGCCCGCCAGATGGGTTCTATCATCCGGTGCCCCCAGCGCGATCGCTCTTTCAACATCCTCTCCGCTTCGCATGAAAAGCGCATCGAAAGCCCCCAGAAGCCATCGATAGAGGTTCTTCAGCATGAACGGTGGACGCGCCGCGCGATCTGATATCCTACCGTTCGCAAGCGCCATCGGCACCCCGGCGTCCGCAAGCGCCCTGAACAAATTCGGCCATAGCTCAACCTCGACATCAAGAAAGCAGTCCGGACGGAGCTTCTCCACAAGCCTGCGCATCACGCCCGGCAGGTCTATCGGGAAAAAGAAAAGCGCGTCCGGTGTGAAGTTCCGATTGATATAATCACGACCGGTGTAGGTGGTCGTCGATATCGCCACGAGCGCGTCCGGCCTCCGCTCGCGTATGCCCTTGACCAGCGCTCTCGCGACCGATGCCTCCCCCACGCTCACCGCATGGATGTAGACAACCGGCCTTCCTTCCCTCATCCGCTCAAGCTCGTCAAGTGCCGGCGAGAACCTGCCGAGCCTCTCGGGCACGCTGTCGGCGAATCCGCCGTAAGCCGAGAGTATCGGTTTCGAGACATGAAAAAGCGGCGTGAGAGCCGCTGTCAGACCGCTGTAGATCTTGAGCGTCGCCGGTTCCCTTGTTCGCGTCTTATAGCTTCCCTCAGCCATGGCATCGCGCTTTGAATTCCATCCCTGCTCCGATCTATTTTGCTTTTCCTCTCGCCCTCAATGCCGCCTCGACCTTCGGCACGTCCGTCTTCGAGTCCACACCGAGAAACTCGTGCCCGGTCTCGACACAGTGAATCCTGATCCCGTTCTCGAGCGCCCTGAGTTGCTCCAGTCCCTCCGCCATCTCCAGCGGTGTCTGCTTGAGCCCGATGAACTTCTCCAGGATGTCCCGTCGGTAAAGGTAAAGCCCGATGTGAAGGTGGAACTTCGGCGACGGGTAGCGGTCCTTCTCTTCCATCAGCCGCTCCCTGATGTATGGAATGGGAGATCGGGAGAAGTATAGCGCGTCACCCCGTTGATCGATCACGACCTTTACCCGGTTCGGATCAATCACTTCTTCGGGCTCAAGCCTGCGGATGAGCGTCACAATCTCGTGCTCATCCCCATTTCCCCCGATCGCCACTTCAGCGAGTGAATCCAGGATCTCACCGGTAATGAGCGGCTCGTCGCCCTGAAGATTCAGAATCCATGCGGCTTCCAGACCTTCCGCGACTTCCCATACACGATCGGTGCCGGATGGGTGATCCTCCCGTGTCATCACCGCCTCGAATCCCGCATCCCTGACCACGCTTGCGATCCTCTCGTCGTCAGTAGCGACAATCACCCGATCCGCGTATTTCGACTGCGACGCCCCCTCCGCTGCCCACACCACGAGCGGCTTCTCCAGGATCGGATGAAGCGCCTTCCCGGGGAACCTTACGGAATGCATTCGCGCCGGTATGACAATCGCCAGTTTCTCCACGGCCCGCCATTATACCTGAGAGCGATCAGGCAATGTACGCTGAGTCTGTCAGTGCTTGTGCAGCGGAGGTTCGCCCGGCGGACGGGTCTTCCATCTTCGGTGCGCCCACAGCCACTGCTCCGGATACTTGCGGATCATGTCTTCCAGCACTTTTTGGAACCGCTGCGTGTTTTCGAGGATGTCCGCCTCCTCGTCTCCCGTCCTTACAACCTCCACCTCCGGCAGGATCTCAATCCGATAATTGTCGCCGTCCCAGAGAGCGAAGATCGGCACGACGGGCACCTCATACTTCAATGCAAGAAACGCCGGGCCCCTCACGCTCGACGCGGGCACCCCGAAGAAGTCCACGAAGATTCCGTCCTTTCCTCCGTTCTGATCCGACAAAAGGCCGAGTATCGAGTTCTTCGTCCTGAGAGTTCGTACTACCTCCAGGTTGCCGCGCTTCGTCCTCGGTATGTGCTTGATGCCGACCGCGGCTCTTAAATCGAGCATGAGCTTCGTTATCCCGGGATCGCGCTGCTCCTTCCCTACCGCCGCAAGGCGCCATCCCGACGCCACCAGCCATGCCCCGCAGTACTCCCACGATCCAAGGTGCCCGGTCAGCCCG
>CAYLVL010000171.1:0-6013 GCA_964387135.1 uncultured Planctomycetota bacterium | reverse complement strand
TCCTGGAGGAGGACCCGGGCTGGGCCGTGGTCTATTACGCGAGGAGCGAGGATGACGGCGAGACGTTCACGATCCCTGTCCAGCTTTTCCGAAGCGAGAATCCGCTCACCCACTCACCACTGCTCATGGCGAACCGGAATTATGTCTTCATCGCCATGGCTGACGCGGATGATGAAGGACCCGCGATCAGGTACGTCCTGTCGGAGGATGCCGGCGAGACATTCACATCGCCCGCCGTGGCGACAAGAAATGTCAGCAATCCGGAGAGCATCTCGGGGATCCTGAAGGATGACGGATCGGTGATAATGGTCTACGATGACCTGGCGGCTCAATCCGTGGGGGATGAGCAGCTTTTCATGCTCGAGGGCTCCGTCAGGGGACGGTAGGGAATCAGACGGTTTTTATGAGGGACGCGCAATGCCCGATCTTGTCAGGCAGGCGGAGAGATTCATCAACACCTCAGGCGTTTTCGGTCGACGCCGGGCGCTTCTTGTCGGGCGCGGAGCGACCGCGTTGATGCTTCTCTACGAAGCTCTTCCAGAGCCGGGCGGACGCGTCATTCTTCCCGCCATCGGATGTCCTTCCCTCCTTGCGACCGTCCTCCTTACCGGCAGAAAGCCGGTTATCGTCGATGTCGACGGTAACCTGAACATCGATCCGAAGCGAGTGGCCGAAGTAATTCAGCCCGGCGACATTGTCGTTGCC
The DNA here is from genome assembly GCA_964387135.1 of uncultured Planctomycetota bacterium. GTDB lineage: Bacteria > JAJVIF01 > JAJVIF01 > JAPKYR01 > JAPKYR01 > CAYLVL01. The sequence goes on along the minus strand of CAYLVL010000171.1, from coordinate 5,308 downwards.
GTCCATATTTTCGGCATCCCCTGCTCCGTACACGAGCTTGAGGATCTATGCCGCGAAAACGAGGCAATTCTCATCGAGGATGCCGCGCAGGCTGTCGGGGCGAAGGCCGGCGAGGAATCGAGACCGGTCGGCACTTTTGGACGGGCGAGCATTCTCAGCTTCTCGGCGGGCAAGATTCTTCCAACCCAGGGCGGCGGAGCGATCCTTGCGGATGATCCCGACCTGCTTGATTCACTGAAACAGAAAATCGACAGGCTGCCTGCGCGATCGTCGGATCTCCCCCGGAAGGCAGGAAAACTAAGGGACATCCTAACAGACGCTTTCAACGAAGCCCGCAGGGATAATCCACCGGCGGCCTCGAAGTTCGCGTCGGTGCATAGGGACTATGCCGATATCCACCGCTACTCCATCTGGTCGGGCGAGACCGAGTCGATCACCTATGCCCTGAGAAGGCTCAATGATATCGCGCGGATAAGACGTCATGGTGTCGACATCTACAGGAAGCAATTCGAAGGCATCAGGATTGAGGCCCTTAACTATCCCGAAGACTGCTGCCCGTATCGGTTCACTTTCCTTCTTCCCGACCTGACGGGCGTCGAGGTGCAGGAGTGTACTGAAGCGATCAGGGAAGCGGGCATGCATGCGTCCAACCTCTATCTCCCGTTGCACTGGCTCGCGCCTGGGGAAGTCGAGACGACGGGATGTCCCCGCGCGGAGCATGCGGGCTTGAGAGTGATAAACCTGTGGGTTGAGGAAGGCATCCCGGAACGGGACGCATCGAAAGCGGCCGATATAGTCAGCAAGTGGACCGGGTAAGCAATGACCGGGCAGATTGAAAAGACCGGCCCTCCGATCATCCTGGAGTGCACGCTCCGGGATGGAAGCTACGCCATCGACTACCAGTTCTCGGCGGCCGATACCGTGCGCATCGGTCGTGCGCTCGCGGAAGCGGGCTTCAAATGGATCGAGGTCGGTCACGGTGTCGGTCTGGGAGCGAGCGACAAGGGCATCGGGCAGGCGAAAGAGACCGATGTCGACTACGTGAAAGCCGGTAGGGAAGCGGTTGAGGGTACCGACTCGATCATAGGCGTCTTCTTCATCCCCGGCATCGGGGAGCCGTGGCAGATGGAGGAGGCCCGCGAGGCGGGTCTGGATTTCGTCAGGGTCGGGAGTAACATCACCGAGTACAAGTCGACCGAAGAGGCGGTGAAGCTGGCGAAATCGCTCGGGCTGATGGTCAGCGTCAACCTGATGAAATCCTATGCGGTCGATTCCGATCAGTTTGCCGTCGCGTGCCGGGATGTCGAGCAGTATGGAGCGGATGTGGCTGTGCTGGTCGATTCGGCGGGAGGCATGCTCCCCGACGAGATCAGGGAGTATACCGAGAAGGGCCTGGACGCGGTCGATATTGCGATCGGATTTCATGGCCACAACAATTTCCAGCTCGCGATCGCCAACTGCCTTGTTGCGAGGAAGGCAGGCGCCAGGATTCTGGACGTCAGCCTTCGCGGGATGGGCAGAAGTGCGGGTAACGCTCAGACCGAGATACTGGTAACGCTCCTCGAGAAGATGGGTGAGCCTACCGGTATCGACCTTCTGAAGGTTTTCGATATCGGCGAGAACCTTGTCGCGCCGATCATGCCGCCGCAGAAGGGTGTGGACGATGTAGCGGTCGCGACCGGGATAGGCAGATTTCATTCAAGCTTCCTTCCCAAGGTCAAGAAGGCGGCAGGGGAGACAGGCGCGGACCTGAGAGAGCTGATCGTACGGGTCGGAGAGGCGGAGATGGTCCACCCCGACGAGGAGTTGATCATGGATCTCGCGCAGGAGCTTGCGAAGCGCCCAAGGAAGTTCACTTTCCCGCACCCGGTGCGGTTCGACAAAGACGATGGTGATGACGGATGATTGACCGGGAGTCACTGGACAGGCTTGCGAGGAATATCGGGCAGCATGCGTTCGGGCGGGGATATGTCAGCGCGTTTACACTGGCCGCCTTCCCGGTCGACCAGGACGAGGATCTGAGCGTTCACATCACGAGGGAATGCGAGGGTCTGGTGTACGGCAACGCGGAGGTTGGCTCGCCCGAGGCGCTCAAGGCTTGCGTAGATGCACTGGACGGTCATGTCGATTACATCGTCTACGACACCGCGCTTCCATTCGATATCTCCGGATTCCGGGAGGGTCCCGACAGCTCCACTCATCGGAAATCCATCCTTCTACCCTATTGCGACCTCCATGTCTGGGTGGAAAGCGTGAGGCACACCCTCCTCGCGCTTGTTCCGGACCTCCCCGACAAGAACGTGCTCGTTACAGGTCTGGACAGGCCGACCGACAAGCTCAGGGATTTTCTATGGACGCTCGTCGGAAGCCTCCAGAGCTGCTGCGGCAACATATGGGCGCACAGAATCGACAAGGAGATCGATGAAAAGGAGGAGGAGAACATAAAAGGCTGCTACACGAACGCCGACATCATCATCGGTGCGGCGGTCTATACGCAGGTCGTTCAAGCTGACTACCTGCGTCTGTGCAAGCGGGACCCGCTTATCATTGACGCGGGCATCGGGACACTGAAGCCTGAGGCCGCGAAATACGCCGGGGACAAGGGACTGAAGATGATCCGTGTCGATAATCGGGCCGCCATGGCCGGCATGCTGTTCACCCTTATTCAGTCGCACGATCTTGTGACAAGGGTCATGGGAATTGGCGAGGTCGGAGGGGTGCCTGTTGTAGCGGGTGGCGTCATCGGCCCACCCGGGACAATAGTGGTGGACTCCATCGACAAGCCGACGATAGTCATCGGCTTCGCGGACGGTACCGGTCGAATCAGATATGGGCCTGACAACGATGAAGAAGCGGAAAGAATGAGGATCGTGCAGGATACGCTCGGCGCGGAGATTTCCGGTGGTTGATTGCAAGGTGGTGATACGCGCCGACGGCTCCGGGGAAATGGGCCTCGGGCATATCATGAGATGCCTCAGCCTTGCCCGGGCCATCAAGGAGGAGCTTGGAGAGCGATATCGCGAGGGTATGATCCGGTTTGTCTCCAGGGATGACCAGGGGGCGCGCAACGCTGTAGCCGGCTCGGAATTCGAAGAGGATTTCCGGTGGATTCCGTGGGACGGCGACGACATCGAGGCGTTTCGCGAGGTGCTTCACCAACTCGATCCGCGCATTGTCGTGACCGACATCCGGCTTGACGGGCGCGTGCAGGAGTATCTCGCGATAATTTGTCCGCGCAGCCTGCATGTAAGTCTCCAGGAGCATAACTACCCGCTTCTCGATGGGGATATCATCGTAGCTCCCACCGTCCGACCAATGGCGGTGGCGAAGCAGGGAGCGAGGGACATTTCGCACTTCACGGGTCCCGACTATCTTCTCCTCCCGCCCGAGATCGCGGAGAGAAGGAAATCGGCGCCCGATCCCGGCGATTCCGTAAAGACGGTGACTGTCTCGATGGGCGGCGGCGATCCTCGCAGGCACACGCTTGCAGTGCTCAAGGCAATCAGGGCGTACAACAACCCGGGCATCGAATGGAGGGTGGTTCTCGGTCCGGCAAGCGATTACGACAGGGAAGAGCTTGCCCGGGATTTCCCACTCAGGATCGAGTATGTGGTCGGGAGCGAGATCGGCAGAACGGGCTTTTTCGATCTGCTTGAAGCCTCCGATGCCGTGATTACCAATGGAGCCACAACCCTCTACGAGGCGCTGGCGCTCGGTCGCCCATGCATGGCGATTCCCCAGGGCGATTTCGAGGCCGAGGTGGTCAGGCTGCTCGAGAAAGCCGGAGCGTGTATCGGTGCCGACGGGTCTTCGGCGGTGAAAGTACTGGAAGTCATGAGCCGGTTCCTTGAAGATTCACCTCTTCGGAAGGCAATTGCGGAGACGGGAGGGAATATGATCGACGGGGAAGGCTGCCGGCGGGTAGCGCGCCTGATAGCAGCTCATCTCTAGCTCGCTAACGACAAGGGGAAATACAAAAAGGCGACCCTTGCCGGGTCGCCCTTTCATGTTATCAGGTCGGCAATAACCCTAGATGGTTCCGATAACTCTGACTTCGTCGATCAACCAACCTCCGTCGGGCACGCTGGCAGCGGTGCCGCTCGCGGCCTGGAACTCAATCACGATACCCGCTTCGAGCTGGCTCACACCAATATCGATGACGGACGTGTAAAGCGGTGATGGACTGTTATCCGCAGAGAACGCATTGTACGGATTCAGCGGGTTGGTTACATCGGTGATTGTCGTGTCGTAATCCTTGCCGGACGAGATAGCTATCGGCTGGCCGCCGACGGTTGGTGTAGTGAGTGTGCCCTCGATCTTGATGCTGCCGCCCATATCGCCCGCAGAGAAGCTGTATGAGTGGTCGATCTCGACCCGGGCTGTGTCGAAGAAATCCTGGATAGCGCCGACGGGCGGGCTTCTAAGGATGCCCTTTGAAGCGGAGTCCACGCCGCCGTCCCGGTTCTGGAACAGCGCACCCGTGCCGGTCAGCCTTGTGCCCTGATCCGTCAATCCGATCGGCTGCCACGCCGTATCCCCGGACTCGTCGAACGGCCACCAGCCGTTGTTGTCGATGGCCTCGAAGTCGTTCAGGTCGGCCTGGAAGATGATGCAGTCGAGGTAGAGCGCGACGTCGTCATCAGCCCTGACCGGAGGATTGATGCCGTCGGAGACACGGCACTCCACGTTCAGGACGGTGTTCTTGAGCTCCTGGAAGACCGTATCCGTGAAATCAACGATCAAATTGCCCTCGCCGTCACCAGGTGCATCATCATATCCTTCCACCCGGTTACCCTCCTTGATGTCGACGATGCGCCACATGTAGGTGAGATCCACTTCGCTCTCCGCGACCACCTGGAAAACTGCGTTGTCGTCGGACGCCCGGTCCGGGCACCCCGTGGTGCCGGAGAGAAGAACGACGCCTGCCAGGATTTCCGGCGGGTCTACCGGCGCCTCGTCAGTCACCGTCGCAGTGCAGCAGTTGATTGCCGCTAGCGCCTTGCCGGTCGGATAGTCAGATCCGACTCCGTTATCGTAGCTGGTAGGATCGGCGCTTTCGACAATGAAGAATACCGGAAAATCTCCCGCTGCGGTGAGATTGTCAGCCGGTATTGAGACCTCGTAGGTCGCGTACGTGTCCCCAGGATCCTGATCGAGGCTCGGAGAGTCATCAACATACGGTTCCGAGAGGACGGGGCTTTCGATGATTATAGCGGCGATCTCACCCTCGATATCATCTCCGCCCTGCCAGTCGAAAATGTCGGCGTTCAATACCAGGTTGCCGCCTTCCTTGCTGGCCGTCCAGTAC
>CAYLVL010000170.1:0-6027 GCA_964387135.1 uncultured Planctomycetota bacterium | reverse complement strand
GGGTATACTCCCGCCCATTTCCCCCAACAACCGGTTGAATCGTCATATGGAAACCGCTTCACAAAACCGCGTCAAGCTTTTCGGCGTGCTTTCTCGCCCGAACCCATCTCCCGAATGCCCTGACCGCATCATCCGCCGATCGGAACACCGGGATGCCCGCCATGATGAACATCCGCTCCATCGGATCGTACAACTCGCCCGCGTCGAGAACCACGACCATCGGCTTCGTGATCTCGATCTTGAACGCCTCGATTAAAAGCTTCGTGAACGCCTCCGGGTCCTCGATGCCGTCGCCCTCCGGACCTCCCGGCTCGCGCGTCTTCATCTGGGGCGATAGCGGAACACAACAGTGGATGATTACATCCACCCCTGGATCGCCCGCCATCGCCTTGACCACTTCGACGTGCGCCCGATCAACCGCCATCGGTGTTATGTCAATCGGATTCCGGATGTTCACGAGCTCGCCAAGATGGAACTGCTCGAGCACATCTGCGAGCCTGGCCCCGGTCGCATCGGAGAGTTGAGCCAGCTCGAAGCTGTGCCGCGGCCCTCGCAGATTGTCCGCGATACCGACCGTCTCGTATCCCGCGTTGGAGATCGCTCCGAGCCTGCCCTGCCCGACGGGCCGACCATCGAGCGCCGCCGCCAGCATGACAAGGTCCTGCCATTCGGTGAAGGAGTTGGCGACCATGCATCCGGAGCGGCTCAGAACCCCTTCGGCGACATCCCAGTCGCCCGCGATCGCAGCGGTGTGCCCGCTCGCAGCCTTGCGACCCTCCGCCGATCGCCCGGCCTTGTAGACAACAACGACCCGACCATCCGCGATCAGCTTCCTCGACGCCTCGGCAAGCTTCAGGCCTTCCAGTCGACCCAGTCCCTCGCCGTAGCAGCCGATAACCCTGACTTCGGGATCGTCGATAAGGTTCTCCACGAAATCAGCCACGCCAAGATCGACCTGGTTTCCGGTGCTGATCGCGTATCTCGGGAGCATGCCGCCGAGCTTGCTCATTCGGCTGATCATGAACGCGCCCGACTGGCTTATGAGGGCAACCTTCTTGCCGAGCGGGTGATCCGGGTCGAGCGGCAGCTTGGTCGGAGGCACGAACATCGTGTCGTATCCGCCGGGCATGCTGATGATGCCGAGCGAGTTCCCGCCGACCATGACCGGCCCGCGATCCGCCCTTGCGCGGCTTGCATCTATGATTCGCCTTAACTCGTCCTCGAGACTCTCAGCGCCTTCCTTTTCTCCCATACCGCCGGTGATGAGAATGATCGACTCCGCTTTCTCGCCTTCGATGATCGCCTCGACCATCTCCGGAACCTGCCCGGCCTGGACCGAGAGCACGATCATGTCGAACCTGCCGGGGAGATCGGCGATCGACGGATAGCACTTCACCCCGTCTATCTCGTCATCGCCCGGCTTCACAATCGCGAGCCTGTCAGCGGTGAAATCGCCCTTGAGAAGGTTCCGAAGGATGACGCGCCCGATGTTCATCCCCTTTCCGGAGACACCGATTACGCAGATGTTCTTCGGCCGGAGCAGATTGTGAATGCGCTCGAGAGGCGAGTCAGGTCTGGACGGCTCGACATCCGTGAACCTGAGAAGCCCGTCGACCGGAACCAGGCCGCCGGCATCGCAGATGAATGGATTGATCTCGCACTCGGCCAGCCAGTACGGGGCGTCCGGATTCAATGGCGAGTAGCGCCAGACGAGAGCGTGGAATCTCGACAGGATGTCTATGATTTTCTCATCTTCGACAACTCGCTTGTGGCCCCTCGCGATTCCCGCGATCGTCTCGTGGGCGACGGTTTCTCTGAAGGCATCGAAGAACTCCGCTTCGTCCGATACCCCGGGGCATATCGTAACCCCGGCCCTGCCCCTTTGAATCTCCTTCGAGTAAAGCTCGGTGTTAATACCGCCCAGACCGGCATTGATGATCGGTCCGAACTCGCGCGTGTCGCGCATGCCCAGGAAAAGCTCCCTGCCGAACTCCGGAGCGCCGGGCACGAACGGATACGCGAGCACACCGAGGGTCTGTTTGATGAACCGCTCGACGAAATGATCTTCGGGAAGATCTGCGAATTCCTCCGGCACCTCGCCTCGCTCGATTAACTCCTTCGCCTGGCGCGTCGGGGCTTCGTCTAGAATCCGTCGCACTGTTTCTTCAGCCCCATTGCGGTCGACAATCGCTACTCCGCCGACATCCGATTTGTGCACGATCCCGGGATGGACGATCTTCAGAACCAGCTTCTGCGCGTCAAGTTCATCCAGAAGATTCGGGGCTTCATCGACTGATCGCATCAGCCTGTAGGCGGGCGGCTTGCCAAGCCCGATGGCTCGCAGGAGATCGTAGACCTCGAACTCGTAAAGAAATCGGCGGCCCTGCTCGGCTGCCTTACGGAGTAGCTCGTCGGCTTTCTCAAAATCGAGCGACATAATGAACCGGCCCGATCACGCTCCCGCGCTCGCGCCCACCTTCCCGGAAATCGCCTCTTTCCACTGTTCCTCGGGAGTCTCGCGAAGCAACGAAGCCCAAACCTCAATCTCATCAACATTCGCGCTGTCGACAGGCACACCGACAGCCAGCGCGCGAAGTCCGGCATACTCCACACCCGCTTGCTTTGCAGCGTCAAGGAACCCGGCCATCTTCCTCCCTGCATGAAACGCCTTCACGTTGATATCTACCACCTTGTCGCCCTTCGCCCGCCACAGGGTCCCGACCCACTTCTCAAGCGTCTCGGTTTTCAGTTCCAGTCGAGTCGATCCCGCGCCGAGCACGACCATGTTCGCCGCGAGCGGACTTCCGGCCTGCTTCGCCAGCGATGCCGCATCGATCGGAACGACATCCTTGACCCTGTCCATCTCCGTCCAGACTTCCGACATCTCCGGGTAGTTGGGGATATTCACGTGCGGGTTGACGCTGGTCACAACCGATGCATCGGGACCGAGCCACTGAAGATATCTCAGTGCTTCGAGGGGCTCGACCGAAAGAAGAAGGTCGCAGGCACCCTGCGGGATGAGATCGCTCGCGATGGTGTCGCTCGACAGCCTCAGGTGCGACTGCACCGCGCCGCCCCTCTGCGCCATCCCGTGCACCTCGGCCTGCTTGAAGTTCAAGCCCTCCTGGAGGGCGGCGTTGCAGATCACATACGCCACGGAAAGAATCCCCTGTCCGCCGACCCCGGCCAGAAGTATGTTCTCTTGCATGTCCGAAGCCCCTTCGACCCGATGTATGTCAGGTACTACGATTTCTGAGCTTTCTTTCTGCGCTTGATTTCCTCGACGCATTCCCGCTGCGCGAGAATCACGCTCAGACCCTCGTGCTGAAGCTCGCGCTTGATTATCCCGACATTCTTCTCGTGCTGCTTCGGCACGGGATTGATCGCGATCACATGCCCCTCGGGGACACCAAGGCCCTTGACGATTCTCGCAAGCTCATCGCCCGTGCCGTATGTGGGCTGACCGCCGGTCATCGCGACCGTGCTGTTGTCGAGAATGAAAACGGTCATCGGGCTGTCGATCGCGGCGGCGTCAAGCAAGGGAGTCATCCCGCTATGGGTGAACGTCGAGTCGCCGATCGCACAGACAACCGGCCTGATTCCCGCGTGAGCCGCGCCGTTGGCCATCGATATGCTCGCGCCCATGTCGACGCAGCTCTCGATTGCCCGGTACGGCGGCAGCGCACCCAGCGTGTAGCAGCCGATATCGCTGAACACACGCCCGCCCTCGAAATCCTTCATCGCTTCGTTCAGCGCCTTGTATGTGTCCGCGTGAGGGCATCCCGTGCACAACTGCGGCGGCCTTCCCGCAAGATTCCGAGCCATCGGAACGGTCTTCAGCGCCTGCATATGAAGCGCGGCGCGCACGCTGTCGGGGTTCAATTCGCCCGTACGCGGCAGATCCCCCGTCAGCTTGCCTCGGACCGACTTGTCGCAAAGCCCCAGATAACCGTTCAGCCGCTCCTCGATGTAAGGATATCCTTCCTCCACGACCAAAATCTCATCAACACTGTCCACAAGCGTCTTCAACTTCCCGATCGGCATCGGGTACTGCTTCACGATCAGGATCGAGTAGTCCTTCTGATCCGCCGGAAGGTTCTCAAACACATAATTCACGGCGATCCCGCTCGTGATAATGCCCGTGGTCGCACCATCAACGATTGTCAGTTGATTGTACTCGCTTTTCCCGCTCTCCTCGAGAACCTTCGGCTGATTCTCGACAAGCCTGGCGAAATTTTTCCTTGCGTTGAGCGGAAGAAGCGTCCACTTGGTCCAGTCGTCCGATGGGTGAAGCTCGTTCTGTGCTCGACCCTCCTTGAGCACCTGCACGTTTGCGCGAGAGTGCGCGAGACGGGTCACCAGCCTCAGCATCACCGGCACATTCATCGCCTCGCTCAAATCGAACGCGTAGAGCACCATGTCGTACGCTTCCTGCTGGTTGCCGGGCTCCAGGCACGGGATCATCGCGAAATGAGCGTAGTACCGCGAGTCCTGCTCGTTCTGGCTGGAGTGCATGCTGGGATCGTCCGCGACAGCCAGCACCAGCCCGCCGTTGACGCCGGTGATGGCCGAGTTCATGAACGGGTCGGCGGCTACGTTCAGCCCGACATGCTTCATCGTCACCATCGCGCGCTTGCCCGCATAGCTCATCCCCAGCGCTTCTTCGTAGCCCACCTTCTCGTTCGTCGACCAGACCGCATGCACCGTGTCCTTTGCAGAAGCCTGGACGGCCTCGAAGATCTCGGTGGACGGCGTTCCGGGGTAGCCGTAGACGCCGCTGATACCCGCATGGATAGCGCCGAGCGCCACGGCCTCATCGCCAAGCAGAACTGATGTCTTGCGCATCTTGGGATCCTTCTCGTGGGGACCCAGGACCATGCCGCGAAGCTGAACGACCGGCACCTGACCCACTCCCGGTGAATTCCTTCACAAGGGCGGTTCAGTGTACGCAGAAAGCACAGGGGAGTCAATGAGTTTATTCGGGTTGGAAAAACCCACACTCCCAGCCGTCCGCATACAGGCATGCGAGGCCGGGAAGCCCCACTCAGCTTGTGCTCGCCATCCGGAGTGCGTGCCGCGCTTCGGCATTACGGAACAGCGCTCGACAAGACACAACATCTTATTAAGTGGCGATTATATTCATGCCGAGGGAGCCCTCGCTTCCTGTGGTTAAGCACATCCCGAAAGCGCCGAAATAGCGATTGACAAGGGCTTGGATGGATGGTAGCTTAAAAGGTTGCACATTCGTTTTTAGCCGCGACGAAGGCCGTTAGCTCAGTCGGTAGAGCACCGGACTTTTAATCCGGGTGTCGCGGGTTCGATTCCCGCACGGCCTACCAGACGAAATCGCTGAATCTTGGCAACACAGGCGGCGCAAGAATACGTGCCCCCATCGTCTAGACGGCCTAGGACACCACTCTTTCAAGGTGGCAACACGGGTTCAAATCCCGTTGGGGGTACCATCGACAACCCAACTCCGGGCGGGCCGTTTTCCATATCAAACGGGCTTGCGGGAGTATCGAAATATCAGGTATACTCCGGTGCCCGTTTTCGAAGGGATTGACAAGCGCGGGGCGGTAGTTCAGCTTGGTTAGAATACCAGACTGTCAATCTGGAGGTCGCGGGTTCGAGTCCCGTCCGTCCCGCCAGATCCCTTTCCCAAGTTTCTCTACGCATTGAGAGCGTGGGGAGCGGTCGAGACCGAGCATTGCGAAGTAACCACGGCAGGAACGGATGCCGAGGTAGCTCAGTTGGTAGAGCAGCGGACTGAAAATCCGCGTGTCGGCGGTTCAATTCCGCCCCTCGGCACCATTGCTTTACAACTCCCTCTTCTCACCCGGCATCCGGAACCCGCGTTTCGGATTTTTCTGTTATAATATGAACCCCCGCCGGCGCGAGGATCGCCTGATGTTTTTAACGGGCCCGAAGCGTCGGAGATTGACACCGGTCGGGCAGTGGCGCAGTCCGGTAGCGCACTAGCATGGGGGGCTAGGGGTCGCTGGTTCAAATCCAGTCGCCCCGACCATT
>CAYLVL010000169.1:0-6036 GCA_964387135.1 uncultured Planctomycetota bacterium | reverse complement strand
TGTCGGTCGCCTGGCCGATGATGCCCATTAAGCGGTCGGGATCGAAGTTGACGTTGGTTATGGTCGTAAAGAGAGCTTCGGTCACGAGGACGTCGATATCCCGATCGGTCGCGCCGAGCCCGCGCGCTTCATGCGCGTACTGCGTGATGCCCTTGACGATGTGAAGAAGGATGTCCTGAAGGTTGGAGGTGGTATTATCCTTCCCGCATACACCCTTCACATCACATCCGACTCCCTTTGCTGTCTGTTCGCACTGGTAGCAGAACATATGGTCTTTCCTTTTCGGTGTTGTTTCAGCGAGTATGTATCGGCAGCCGATCCTGCATTTACTCGACAAGATCGGCAAGCTTGGTCTTAGTCAAATAATCCCTGATCTGCCCGTTGACTGTACGGATCAACTCACCCATGATGCACGTCTTTCTCGTGCAGATCTTGTGGGGGAGCAGGCAGTCGTGCCCTCCGAAGGGGCCTTCTATCGCCTCGTAGACTTCGAGAAGGGCGATTTTCTTCGGATTCCTCATAAGCCTGAAACCGCCGGAGGGGCCGCGCATGGAATCGACAAGGTCGTGTCTCACAAGACGCTGAAGCACCTTGCTCAAATGGGCCTCGGACACCTTCAGCCTGGAAGCGGCCTCGCTTGCGGTTACGCGCTCTTCGGGCATGGAAGCAAGCAGGACGGTGGTACGGAAAGCCAGCGATGCCGCGTCGGAGATTTTGAGAAGGCTTGACATTTGAATCATGGATGATATCGGAATTTCAGTACCACTACACCGAAATCCTGGGAGGATGTCAAGGTGCCCTGCGAAGAATCCTGAAAAATAATCCACTGGTGCAGGAACACGGGCTCCCGGCATCTTCCCACCCGCGCAACATTGTGTTATTCTCATTAAGAACACTTCGGGTTGAATTCCAGAGAACTGCGTATCAGGAGGACGGCTGTCGATGGCCAAGAGAATCGGAGTACTTCTGAGCGGGTGCGGGGTACAGGACGGATCGGAGATCCACGAGGCTACGTTGACGCTTCTGGCGCTGGATAAGCTTGGGGCGGAGATAGTGCCGATAGCGCCTGTGAAGGCGTTCGAGGTGGTGGATCACGCCAAGGGGCGGGCGGTGCCTGAGAAGCGTGACGTGATGGTGGAATCCGCTCGAATCTCGCGGGGCGACATCACGGACGCCGCGAGGATCCGGTCGAAGGAGCTGGACGGGCTGATAATGCCCGGAGGCATGGGAGCCGCGAAGAATCTGTCGGATTTCGCGGTGAACGGAGCGGACTGCAATGTGGATCCTGCGGTGGGCAATCTCATCGCGAGGCTGAACGATGAAAAGAAGCCGATCGGTGCGATATGCATCGCGCCCGCGATCCTTGCGGCGGCCTTGAGGGATGTCGGGGTGAGCGGAGTGAGGATGACGATAGGGAATGATGCGGAGACGGCGGGGAAGATAGAGGAGATGGGACAGGTGCACGTGAAGTGTCCGCTAGATGATTGCGTGGTTGATGAGGAACACAAGATTGTCACGACACCCGCGTACATGCTCGGTCAATCGATCAAGGAGATTCAGCCGGGCATAGAGAAGCTTGCGAAAGCGGTCTTCGACATGGCGTAGGTTGAGCGCCGCATCAAATGAATAACGTGTGGGGTGGCCGGTGGAGATTTCCCGCGTGCGATCGGGAAGCGCGCGGTGCTTTGCTGTCGATATATGAAACGGGCGGAGGAGAGGGATCTATTATACTTGATTCGTCTGAAATCAAGTCCCGGGCCATCGAACTGGGAGCCGACCTTGTCGGCATAGTCGAGCCCGAGCCGCTGATCGAGGAATCGGAGGACCTTGAGAGATGGCTCAGGCTGGGCCATAACGGCATGATGGCCTACATGGCGAGGAACACGGACGTTCGGAACGATCCAACTACGCTGCTTCCCGGATGTCAATCGATTATCGTAATTGCGGTCAACTACTACACGCCTCAATTGCACCTGAGTTTCCCGAACTTCCCAAAGATATCGCGGTACGCGTGGGGCAGGGACTATCACAAGGTCCTTGGCGGAATCCTCAAGAATCTCGCGCGGGAGATGGAGGAAGCTGCGGTTGAAGATGGGATCGACGATTTCAGGTGGTACATCGCCGTTGACACTGCTCCCTTTCGGGACAAGGTATGGGCGCAAAGGGCGGGGCTGGGATGGATCGGCAGGAACACGATGCTGCTGACCCGGGAGTTCGGCTCGTGGGTTTTTATCGGATCGCTCCTGACAAACATCGCGCTTGAGACGAACGACGACGGTCCTCATCCGAATCATTGCGGGACATGCACGAAATGCCTGGAGGCCTGCCCGACAGGCGCGCTGTTCGCGCCGGGCAAGATCGACGCGCGCAAGTGCCTGAGCTACATAACCATCGAGCATCCGGGCGAGATACCGAGGCGATACATGGACGGCCTGCACGGATGGATTTACGGGTGCGACGAGTGCCAGGAAGTGTGTCCGTGGAACAGGTTCGCGAAGCCGTCGAAAAACGAGGACTTCAAACCGCGCGAGGGCCTTCTGATTCCCGACCTTCATCTGCTGAGCCAGATAGGCGAGGAGGATTACGACAGGCTGACAACAGGCACGGCACTGCGGTATGCAGGTCGGGAGCGTCTGAGGCGTAATGCACTCGCGGTGATGGGTCTGCTTTGATCAGACAAGAAAGCGGGAACATCTTTTCACCTGGGAGGCGAAGAAGGTGTCCCCGTCTTTTTTTTCAGGCTTTGAAATCCGGGATCCGCGGCGTATATTAATGCTTTCAAGCCAGAACGAATCAACAGGAGATTCTGATGAGTGAAGTAACTGAAGAACAGGTGCTGGATGCGCTTCGAAAGGTGATGGATCCGGACCTTCAGAAGGACATCGTGTCGCTTGGGTTTGTGCAAGACCTGAAGATCGAGGGTGGTTCGGTGAGTTTTCGGCTTGTGCTTACCACGCCCGCGTGCCCGATGAAGGAGAAGATGAAGTCGGAGGCCGAGCGGAACCTTATGGAAATAGACGGCGTGGAGAAGGTGGAGATAAAGCTGGATGCGAAGACGGCGGGTACGCGAGAATCGGAAGAAGGATTTCCTGATGTGAAGCATGTGCTTCTCGTGGCAAGCGGAAAGGGGGGGGTGGGCAAGAGCACCGTGGCGGTGAACCTGGCGGCGGCTCTCAGCGAGACCGGGGCGAAGGTGGGGGTAATGGACGCCGATATCTACGGTCCGTCGATTCCGTTTATGATGGGCGTGAGCGAGCCGCCGAGGGTCGAGAACCAAAAGATGGTTCCGCCGGTGGCGCATGGGATGCCGATTATGTCGATAGGGTTTCTGGTGAAGGAAGAGGATGCCCTGATCTGGCGGGGGCCGATGCTTCACAAGGTGCTGACGCAGTTCGTGAACGATGTGACATGGGGCGCGCTGGATTATCTCGTGATAGATCTTCCGCCCGGGACCGGGGATGTGCAGATATCGCTGTCGCAACTCGTGGGAGCGTCGGCGGCGCTGCTTGTAACCACGCCGCAGGATATCTCCTTCCGCGACGTGCGCCGCGCGGGAGTGATGTTCAGCAAGGTTTCGGTGCCGGTGATCGGGATTGTCGAGAACATGGCCTACTTCGTCTGTCCGCACTGCGGGAAGTCGACGGATGTTTTCCCGCGAGGTAAGGGGAAGGGGGAAGTCAGGGCGCTTACGTCTGAGCTCTATGTGGAGACGCTGGCGACGATCCCGCTGGAGCCCGCGATCGCCGAATCGTCCGAGCAAGGCGTTCCGATTGTGATAGGCCATCCGGACAGCAGGACGGCGGATGTATTCAAGGAGCTTGCGGGCGAGGTCGCACGAAGGCTCGCGATACAGGCGATGGCCCCGAAGGGCGGGCAGGGAGTTCCGGCAGGGCCGACCGATCAGGACTGACCGTACGTGCTACAATAGCCGCCAATCGTCATGGATATCATTCTTCGCGGAGGGCCGCTGATGTGGCCCATTCTTATCGAGAGCGTGCTCGCGCTCTGGGTGATCGTGGAGCGCACGGTTTTCGCGCTGGTGGTTCTTCCCAGAATGAGAAGAGCCCTGGAGCGAATGTCGCAGGATGTCGGCAATCCTGAGGCGGAAACGGACGTGGAGATATCGAGGGATCTGGGTGATTTCGCCGTGGCGATCAAGCGCGCGAGGGAGCAGGGAACTCTCAACCAGTCGCTTCTCATGCTACAGGCGGACCGCCTCATCAGTGAAGCCGAGAAGGGTCTTTCGATTCTGCACGTGGTGGCGCAGTCCGCTCCGCTTCTCGGGCTTCTCGGCACTGTTATGGGCATGATCCAGGCGTTCATTCAAATCCAGACGCTGGGCGGGCAGGTTAATCCGTCCGATCTGGCGGGTGGCATCTGGACGGCGCTTGTCACGACCGCGGCGGGCCTGACGGTGGCGATTCCGGCGCTTATCGCCTATATCGGGTACGGTCGGATCGCGGACCGGTTCTCCCGGTATGTCGCGGGCGCCGTTTCCACGATCGTGCACAAGCTCTCGAAGGAAGGTCTGGAGGTCGTGTCGTGAGGAGCGAAGTCGGGGAGATTTCGGTGAGGAAACTGATACGGGACCGGTCGAGCCGGCCGGAGCCCGCGATTCTCATCGCGCCCCTTATCGATATCGTTTTTCTACTGCTCATCTTTTTCATGCTGGTGACGAGGTTTCTCTCGCCGAGCATAGCGGTAGCGCTGCCGGAGAGTGAAACCGGTGCGATGGATGATTCGCGGTCGATGACACTCGTTATCGACGAGCAGGGAAGGACGTTTCTCGGGGACGCATCGATGTCGCTGGATGAGATAACGGCGGCTCTTGCGGACGCACGGGAGTCGGGAGAGATTGACGTCGTTCGGCTCAGGGCGGACAAGCACACGCCGTTCGAATTGATAATCGACGCGCTCGACGCGATACGCAAATCGGGGATAGAAGAAATCGCGGTCGAGACGAGCCCGGCGGAAGTGGATTCGGAAGATGAAACAGGGGAGAGGGAATGAGCAGGACAATCGCGGCACTTGCCCTCAGTCTAATCGTGCATGTGGTCGTGCTTGCGAACATGACCCTACCGGTCGCGCGAAGTGAGCATCCCGAGAGAGTGCGGTTAAGGATACCCGAGACACCCATGGCGGATGCTCCGGAAGAACCTGCGCCGGTGATCGAGACAATCGAGGAGATTGAGAGGGCAATGGAAGCTCCGATAATCGATCGGGTTGTCGGGCCGGTGGGGCCGGTTGATGATGAGTCGGAGGAGGTTGCTGAGGAAGGAGATCGGGATGAGGGGGTATCGGAAGGAAATGAAGGACCGGACGAGGAGGTCGGTTCAGTGGAAGGGCAGGGGAACGTCGGAGGAGAAGGATCCGGGATAGTTGGTGACAGCGGTCCGGATGAGGAGGGCAGCGGGGAATCGAATGATGTCACCGAGGGGGAAGAGGGGGAAGGTCAGTCTGTGGGGTCTGATGTCGATCGGATTCTGGCGGAGTACAGGGCTCAGGTGCTGGCGGCGGTGTCGGCGCACAAGGTTTATCCGGCGATCGCGAGGCGTCTGGGCCGTGAGGGGAGTGTAAGGGTGAGGTTCAGGGTGGTTAAGGATGGGTTGGTGTCGTCGGTGGAGGTTACGGAGTCGAGCGGGTATTCGTCGCTTGATGACGCGGCGAGAAGTGCGGTGGAGGACGCGAGCCCGGTACCGGCGATACCGGAGGAATTGGGAGAGGAATCGCTGGTGATGTCGCTGTTGATTGTTTTTTCCCTGGATTGAATGTGAATGCGGGATTAGCGGTGGTTGGCTGGTAAAGTGACCCGCTTGCTTGCTGACGCGCGCGACTCGGATACGTTGGCGGGATAAGCGACGCGCCCCGGTGGGGTGGGGCGCGTCGGAAGGAAGAGGGTGGGGTGGCAAGTTAAGGTAGATCAGTTCTGAGCATTCAACCTTCCTTGAGCGATCGGCTTTCTACTTGAGCATTTGGCCTTCCTTAAGTGATCAGCCTTCCTAAACGTATATACACGAAAGGGAAGGCCTCCCTCAA
>CAYLVL010000168.1:0-6040 GCA_964387135.1 uncultured Planctomycetota bacterium | reverse complement strand
GACTGCCCGGACCGGGATCGGACAGGACGCCCATCTCGATTCCGTCATAACCGCCCGGCCACTCGAACTTGACGGATGTGATCTCATCCGCAACGTCTTCATCATTCAGATAGCCCTGCCAGTCGTAGACCTTCACATCCATTGTGGCGGTTCCGCCCTTGACGGACGAGGTCTCGAAGTAAAGGCTGTTCTGCATGGTGTCGATTGCGGCGAAAAACGGTTCCGGCTGGTTGGCCGTCGGCTCCCAGTCGGTAGGAGCGTCGACCGGATCGCCGTAGTGATAGCCGGGGATCGGTTCCCAGGAAGCGTCGATCGCGTAGTTGTACCTCAGGATGTACTTGTCGTCCTCCACCGGGAACCACACTTCGTAGCGCCGCGAGTGGACCGCGTCGGTGGTGAAGATAAGGCGGTCGGGAAGGTTCATCTCGGCGATATCCTCGACATTACCGAGGTCGTCGGAGAAGGTCTTGTACGCGTTCAGGGTCGCGTTGTACTGCCCGATGTCATACGGGATGCCCTTTCGACCGTCGGTGTAGCTGAAGAGATCGTTGCCGATGTTGAACTCGACCGGGTTCCACCAGCGGGTCCAGCCGTCGGGATTCAGGATGTGGGGGTCCTCGGGACCGGCCACGACTATGGTCGGGTCGTCAAACCCGCTCACCGAGCCGGGACCGATCATTATGCCGTGGACATCGAAACCCGCCAGGTTCGGCCTGTGCGGGTATGGATGATAGAGATAGACGTCCAGAGCGATTGTGTTGTTTTCCTTGTCGAGCGTGAAGCCCTCGAACGTGACACGAGATCGCTCCGCGTTCATGTCCTTCACGACATTGTAGTGCGCGAGCGCGCCCCTCAGGGGGACGGCCTCGAATGTCTCGTTCTCGAGATCAATGATCCACTCGTACAGGCCCCAGAGAACTCTCCCCTGCTGGATTTCCCGGGATGTGTCGGCGGAGGTGAGCTCCTCCCCGGGCTGATCGACCGAGTCCGGGAGCACTGGTGAGCTGCTGGAGGAGCACCCAACCGCCAGGATGATGCCCAGTAGGGCTGCCAGTAGTTTTCTCATGCTGCCCTTGTTCTCCTTTTTCTTTGTTGTTTCCCCTATTCCGATCTGTCTGTATTCATAATGTTCCCTGCGTCGAGAACACACGCCATTGACTATGATTTGAATAAATCATATTCCTGCTGCCGTCCAAAGGCTGCCGACGGGGGCACCAACTTCGGCCCGGCGCAAAACGAAAAAATCAGGAGTAAGACCTCAGCATCCAACCATTCCCCCTCAAATCCTATCAAGTGAACACGATATCAAAATCCTTGCCTGATTTCAAGCAATCCCGGCGCCTTATTACATTTTTTCACGTAATAGTCTTGTTTTTTGTAATCATTCAATGCGATTAAATACAATATGGGAGGGGCTATCATGAAGGCCATCGGGTCGCTCACGTGCAATTCTGCCCTGATCAGCCGGGGTGTCCCAAGACTGCCCTGTCCTGCATGCTCCCGGTAGTGACTCAGTCCTCCTCGCTCAGGATGGCTGATATCCTGCTTGCCGGCAGTTCAGGCTCATTCTCCATGATATCCCAGACGATTGAGAGCGAGACCCCGAAATACTGGTGAATCAGAACATCTCTCAGGCCTGCTACTCCTTTCCATCAATTTCCTGACGGCTTCGCCAATAACCTCGAAATTCCTGATGCCCGCATCGGAAATCATCTCATTTTTAGCGAGGTCTTCCGCGTCGTTCAGGGAGGAGGTATACGCCCTGATTTCCGTATCGCATCAAGTATGTCTTCGAGATACGCCTATAATCCCTCTGCATACTTCACCTCGCTGAGGATGGACTCGCGGAATCGCGGCTTGATCGTATCGACCAGCACCAGGTCCACCCTGCGGTCGAACAACTCCTCGAGGAAAAACTTGAGGCCCATGTACGCCCTGAATGTCTCCTTCTCCAGCTCAACAAGGATGTCGAGATCGCTGTCAGACAGCGCTTCCCCACGACTTGCCGAGCCAAATACGCCTATTCTGCCAACACCGAATTCGCGGATACGATCGCGGTTTTCCTCGATCTTCTGCAGTATCTCGCCGATTGTCATGCCTTGATTCCCTCCGCGCAGTTCCAACACGAAGAACTGCCAAGCAGCGATTTCGCCAAGCGACTACTCACGGATATACCTTGTCGATTGTCCTCGGGAACGGGATGCACTCCCGGATCGAATGAACGCCCGCGAGCCACGCCACCGTCCGCTCCACACCGAGGCCGAATCCGCCGTGAGGATTGGTCCCGTACCGCCTCAGGTCGAGATACCACTGAAACGCTTCCATCGGCAGGTCGTGCTTCTTGATCTGCTCGATAAGATAGTTCAGATCATCGGCGCGCTGACCTCCCCCGATGATCTCACCGTACCCCTCCGGAGCCAGAAGGTCGACCGACAGCGATGTCCGCTCGTCGTCGGGGTCGGGGGCCATATAGAACGCCTTGACGCCGCGGGGAAAATGATGAACGAAAATCGGGCGGTCATACTGCTGAGTCAGGAGGGTCTCATCGGGAGCGCCGAAATCCCCACCCCATTCGAAGCCGGTCCCGATTTCGGCCATCTCCCTCTCTATCTCCGTCCGACGGGTTTCATCTTTGGCGCCGCCCAGTTCCTTCTCCAGCTCCGCGATCCTTTTCGGCTTGAGCTCGTTCAACTGCTTGACAGCATCGTCGTAGTGGAGCCTTACGAACGGTCGCTGCACGCGCTCGAGCAGCGAAACATCCCGCCTGACGATCTCAAGCTCCATCCGGCACTTCTCCAGGACCCACTCGATGATGTACATCATCATGCGCTCCTGGAGCTCCATGTTGTCTTCGAGGCTGAAGAAGGCGATCTCCGGCTCGATGTGCCAGAACTCGGTCAGGTGGCGGCGGGTTTTTGATTTTTCAGCTCGAAAGCTGGGCCCGAATACGACCACCTTGCGATGCGACATCGCTCCCGCCTCGCCGTAAAGCTGCCCGGACTGGGACAGGTAGGCCACCTCCCCGAAGTAGTCCAGCCCGAACAGGCTCGTCGTTCCCTCGCAGGCACTCGGGGTGAAAATCGGCGCGTCGAATGTAATGAATCCGTCCTCGTAAAAGAACGTGCGTATCGCGTGGATCACCTCTGAGCGTATGCGCATCAGCGCCCACGGCTTCTTCGACCGGAGCCACAGGTGGCGATGCTCGAAGAGGAATCCCGTGCCGTGCTCCTTTGGCGTGATCGGGTAGTCCTCGGCGATCTGGATTATCTCGATCCCGCCGCCGGCCACGTGCAACTCGTACTCGTCGCGTTTCGGATGCTTGGTGACCTTCCCTGTTATTCGGAGAGAAGATTCCTGGGTCAGCGCATGGCCCGCCTTCCAGGTGGCGTCATCTACATCATCAATCGAAACGACAGCCTGGATTATGCCGGTCCCGTCGCGGATTTCGAGAAACTGCAACTTCTTGCTCTCGCGCTTGTTGTAGAGCCACCCTGAGAGGGTTACGTCCTGACCGACGTACAGGGATATCCGGTCGATGGTAGGCTGCTCGGCCACGGTAGCGCTCCTGTTATTCTGCCAATCGGGTGGAGAATAGCAGAGGGCGCGAATCCGGGCAAGGGGGATGGTTGAGAAGGAACGTGTGCGATTGAGTTCTCTTGTCGATACAGCAGTATGCGGGGCTGTCCTTGTATCGCCCGTGCCAATGACGCGGCGTGGTAGTAAAATACGATGCTAATTAAGCGGGAGACGCATGCCCCATCAAGCGACCAGACAATCCGCGCTCACTCCCGTACAGATTCTGGTCGGGAGTTTCCTCGGAATGATCCTCATCGGCACCGCGCTCCTCATGCTCCCGGAGTGCCATGCCGAGGGAGAGACCATCTCGTTCCTCGACTGCCTGTTCACCGCTACAAGCGCGGTGTGCGTCACCGGCCTGATAGTCGTCGACACCGCCACGGCATGGACGAGGGTAGGGCAGACGATCATCCTCATCCTTCTCCAGTTGGGCGGCATCGGGATTGTCACCTTCGGCGCTCTGTTCGCGCTGCTTCTCGGGCAGAAGATCAGCTTCCGACAAAGGGCTCTTCTGAAGGAGCAGTACGGTCAGGCGACGGTCGTCAATATCCTCAACATCATCCCCATCGTTGCGGGAACGACTCTCCTCATCGAGCTTCTCGGGGCGATCTGCCTTCTGCCGGTGTTTGTCCCGAAGTACGGAACGATAGACGGCATCTGGCACAGTGTTTTCCAGGCGATAAGCGCGTTCTGCAACGCCGGATTCTGCACCTTCTCCGACAGCCTCGAGCAGTACACGGGCGATTACTGGCTGAATCTCGTGATCTGCGTGCTCATCGTGCTCGGCGGACTCGGATTCCCGGTAGTCGCGGAGCTTATCGAGCACAGGCACCCGTCGAAGAAACGTCGCTACAGCCTTCACGCGAGGGTAGTCCTGCGGACCAGCGGCGTTCTGATTGCGCTGGGTGCAATCCTTTTTTATGTGTTGCAGATGGGCTATGATCCGGACTTCAGAGAGCTTCCGGTGCATTCGAGGCTGCTGTCGAGCGTGTTCCAGTCTATAACCGCACGGACGGCGGGATTCAATACATTGCGCATCGGGTCGATCGCGCCGGCATCGCTTTTCATGCTGGCATTTTTGATGTTCATAGGCGGAAGCCCGTCCGGCACGGCGGGTGGGATAAAGACCACGACGTTTGTGGCGAGTCTCGCTGCGGTTGCCTCCCTTCTGAGAGGACACGCAGACACGAGACTCCTTGACCGCAGGCTGGCGTGGGAGACGGTCAGGCGGGCAATGGTCCTTCTGGTGCTGGCCGCCCTGACAGTGGTGGTCGGCCTCATGCTGATGCTTCTTACGGGAAGATCGGACGGCAGCGATTTCCTCCAGTTGGGATTCGAGACAGTAAGCGCGTTCGGGACGGTCGGGTTGTCAACAGGGGTAACCCCCGAGCTGACTGCGGCGCAGAGGATCGTCACCATTTTTATCATGTTTATAGGCAGGCTGGGCCCGATGACTTTCGCGCTGGCGCTTGCCCGTCCGAAGCACGATCAGGTGAAATATCCCGAGACCGATCTGCTGACCGGATGATACTGCGCCTGAAAAATCCCACATCACAGATGTGGGGCTACCATCATTCTCAGCGGGATATCGGTAGACCCGTGCCTGCGACTTGGGGATGCAAATGCCCTTGTGTTTTGTCGTCAATTAAGACACCATCTATTGAAGGTTATCGGGGAAGGCGGAGATGATGATGGTGACTCACAACGAATACTGCGTCATCGGACTCGGCGCGTTCGGAAGCGCCCTTGCGGTCGAATTGTACCAGCGTGGGAATGTGGTGCTCGGAATAGACCGCACGGAGGAGGTTGTCAACCGACATCAGGACCTGCTTACACAGGTTCTACAGGCGGATGCGACAAACGAGTCCGCGCTGATGGCCGCGGGTGTATCCGACTATGACTATTGCATCGTGGCGATCGGCGATCATGTCGAGGACAACATTCTGGCCACGCAGACGGTGCTCGATCTGGGCGTGAAGAGGGTGTGGTCGCGAGCCGAGAACGCCCGTCATGCAAGCATCCTGGCCAAGCTCGGAGTGGAAAGGGTGGTCGATCCCGAGCTCGAGGCGGCGCATCGCTGCGCGAGGATTCTCGCGTCGCGAAGTGTACTCGATTTCATTGAATTCTCACCCGGTTTCTCCCTTGCACAGGTAGTTGTAGGTCCGACGTACAGCGGCAAGTCGCTGAAAGAGATCAATTTCCGTCAGAAATACCAGGCGACGGTGATCGCGATACGCCGTCAGGATGAGAGCATCCCCATCGCGAACCCCGAGGATGTCATTTATGAAGGTGACGTGCTCTTCATAGCAGGGAAAACGGAGGCAGTGGAAAGAATCGAGCGAATCTAAGCATGGAGGGGCGGTATTCTACCGCCCGGAGGGGCGACATGCTGTCGCCCCAATCGTGGGGTCGTAGCGGGTCCGGCGGCAGAATGCCGTATTGGAGGGGCGGTATTCTACCGCCC
>CAYLVL010000167.1:0-6071 GCA_964387135.1 uncultured Planctomycetota bacterium | reverse complement strand
ACATGGTTCTGCCGTACGCGCCGACGTTCAGGACGGCCATGAGGTCGCAGCGCCTGGGGACGCAGATGTCGACGTCGCGCGAGAGGAAGTCCATGCCGTCGTCGCTGGGGCCGACTATGTCGGATTTAACGGGGTCGTAGGCGGGGCGGGCGGTACCGAACTGGCCGGAGACCTGGTAGGTTTCCTCGAACGGGACCGGGAGCTGAAGGGAGCGGAGAAACTCGCCCGGGTCGGGTGTAGCTGGAGCGGTGGCGACCTCGGTAGGCTCCTGCTCGGCGCCCTCAACCGCGAAAGCACCGCCCATCTCGGTTTTGCAGATCTCCGGCTCGCGCACGTGCGCGATCTCGTGGTTAAGGCGGTACAAGGCGGGTCGGGGGAACTCCGAGAAGCCCGCATCGCAAATGACGAAGAACTTGGAGCCGATGTCCTTGACGCCAAGTACGGATGTGACCAGGACGCCGGCTTCGGCGACGAAGTAGCGTCCGGGTTCGAGGATCACGCGGCAGTCAAGGTCGCTGACGTGCGGGACGATGTTCCGGGCGACCTTCTTGATCTCGAGGTGTTCGTCTTCCTTGTAGGCGACCGGGAAGCCGCCGCCGAGGTCGAGATACTCGAGGTTGAAGCCTTTCTCCTTGATTTCCTTGTAGAGCTTGGCCATCTCCTCGGAGGCCTTGATCCATGGCGCGAGCTGCGCGATCTGGCTGCCGATGTGGCAGGAGATACCGACCAGGTTGATCTGGGGGAGCTTCTCGCACAGGGCCAGGGCCAAATCGAGGTCGGGTCGCCTGATACCGGTGTGATTCTCGTTGGGAGGCGGATTGTTGCCGTGGAAGGGCTGCACTTCGATTTCAAGGTTCAGGCGAAGGCCGATACGTACGCCGGTGTCGAGCTCGGCGGCGAAACGGTTCAGCGGCTCGAGCTCGAAGATGTTGCCGACATTGACGAGCAGCGGCCTTTTCTTCAGGATGTCCTTCATGTCCTGATCGGATGTGCCGAAGGAGTTGTAGATGATGGAAGTCGGCTTGAAACCGATGGCGAGGGCGCGCTCCATCTCGTGGATGTTGCAGACCTCGAGCGAGCAGCCGCGCTCCTCGAGGATTTTGAGGATGACGGAAGTGTCGAGGGCCCTCATGCTGAAAGCCGACATGGGCTTGATATCGGCGAAGGCCTGCTTGAAGGCTTCCACTTTCTCGAGTATGGCGGCCTTGGAGTAAACGTAGAACGGCGTGTACATCTCCTGCGCGATTTCGCTCAGCAAGACGTCTTCAAACAGCAGTTCCCCTTCCTGGTAAGTCAGATACCTGTTCATATTCGGTTCCCTTCCGCTGAAGTGGAATGCGATTATAGCAGGGATGCATTGCACTAACAACCGGGAAGCGGTGCGAAAAAGGTCCCGGGAGTGAGAGAGTCGGATTACAGTGGAGGGAGGGATCAATTGTCGGTGATTAAAGAATCGTCCGATGATTCGGTGTCGATCGCGACCTCATCATCGGAGCACTCGGCTCTCATGGCTTTTTCGAGGCTGTCCTGCTGCCTCGTCGCGTTGATCATAGGATCGATCAGGAGAGCGTCGTACGCGTCATCCTCGCCGGATTCACCGTCGGTGAATTTCTTGAAGACGGTGATCTCGTTGCCGATATCGTTGAACTCGACCTCGTCCATCATCTTGCGGATGAGGAAGACGCCGCGACCGGAGGTCTTATAGAGGTTCTCCTCGACGGTGGGATCGGGCAGGCTCTCATGATCGAAGCCCTCGCCGGGGTCCTTGACGCGGAACAGGAAACCCTCATCGGAGATGTAGTAGCTGACCTCCAAGGGCAAATCGTCGCGCATTTTCAGTCCGTGACGCCAGGCGTTGGCAAGTGCCTCGTCGATAGCGAGCCTGATGGAGTAGGCGGTCTGGCGATCGAGTTCGAACGGGTTGAGAGCGTCGAGGATCTCGCCGATCAGGTCGTTCGACTCGTTGAAGACAATGGACTTGTGGATCCAGGGGTCGTCCTGCAACTCGAGCACTGTTACGATGATGTCGTCCTTCTGTTTCCTGCCCCTGGCGAAGCGCTCGACTTCATCCACGATGGCGCGGGTAAGGTCTTCGGCGGGGGTATTGAAGGAAGAAGCGATGAAATTGAGCAGGGCGTCGTGCCCGTAGCGGTTGCCGTCGGGATCGGCCGCATCGGTGACACCGTCGGTGTAGAGCACGATCCTGTCGCCGCGCTGGAGCTGGATTTCTCTCGTTTCATAAGGGAAGCTCTTGAAAAGGCCGAGAGGATAGCCCGCGGCCTCGAGCATCTCGACCTTGCCGGTCTCGGCGTGATACCAGATGGGTCTCTCGTGACCTGCGGAAGCATACGTGAGGGTGCCGTTCTTGGTGTTGAGGCGGCCGTAAAAGGCAGTTGCGAACCAGCAGTCTTCCTTGATCTGCGCGATGAGAGAGCGGTTTATGGTCTCCATGATCTCGCAGGGCGGCTTGTGGGTTTTGGCGACGTTGCGGAACATGGACAGGAGGCTGAAAGTCATGAGGCTTGCCGCGACGCCCTTGTTCGCGACATCGCCGACCACCAGGGCGACCGAATTGCGTCCAAGGGAGAACACATCGCAGAAGTCGCCCGCCAGCTCATCGGCGGGCAGGAGCTTGCAGTTTACCGCGGCGACGTTCTGCTTGTAGAACTCGGGAATCCGGTTCTTCTGAAGTTTCTGGGCCATGGTGAGCTGATGGTCCCTGCGCTTGTCTCTTGCGGAAATTTCCTCGAAAAGGCGCGCGTTGTCGAAAGCGATCGAGACCTGGCTCGCCAGCAGGCCGAGGAAGTAGGAGTCGTTGGGTGTGAAGATGCCCGCCTTGTGCGAGAAGCCGCAAATCACACCGATGACCTCGTCTTTCCTTATTACGGGCACCCCTACGAATGAGAGGAAATTGTTCCGCCAGATGAAGCCGTCGAGCTGGACGCGGTAGTCCTTTCTTATGTCGCTGATAACCTGCGGCTCACCGCTCTCGATTATGTCGGAGAGCAGCGGATTGTCATTGAGATCGATCACCCATTCATCTACCTGGGCGACACCCGGGGTGATGTTGCGTATCTGGAGCATGTTGCCGTCGAGAAGTCCAACGAAAGCGCACTCGGCGTGGATGGTCATCTGGGTATATTCGACGACATGCCTGAGAAGGAGATCGGTGTCAAGATGGGATGAGATGGAGCGGGAAATCTGGTTGATTCGCTCCAGCTCGTGACTTCGCCGGACGGTCTCCTGGTAAAGAGCCTTGTTCCTGATGATGACTTCCATGTGAGTGGCGAAGTAGCGGCAGAATGCCTCTGTCTCGGAATCGAATCCTGCTCCGGGGCGGGCGACAAGTTCAAGGATGGCGGCTGAGCCGATGCCGATGTTGACGGGGATGTAGAGCCTCTGGCCATAGCGCTCGGAAGCGGGCGGGGTGCCTTCGCCGGGGACGGTCTCCTTATCGGGATCCGATCCCGGGAGCCGCTTCACGTCCATGGAATCCCTGCACTCGCGAAGAGTCTCGTGCACATCATGCGGGATTGGCGAGGGATCGGGGAGAGGCAGACCCTGCACGTTCATCCTCTCGAAAAGCCCGTCCTGACTCACGGCAAAGATGGTGATGTTCTTGAGCCTGAGATCGTCGCGCAGCCGATTCAGCATCAGCTGGATGACTTCCTCGGGAGTCGCGAGCTTGTTGGCCTCCAGAGAGGACTCGATCATTGCTTTCTGCTCGCGGTTACGCTGGCTGAGCTTGTCGACGGCAGTGATGGCTTTCCTGTTGGCTTCCTCCAGCTTCTGCGAGTAGCCTTCAAGGGAGTCGCGCTGGGTCTTGAGCTCAGCCCCCATGGTGTTGAAAGCGTCGGCAAGGACGCCCAGTTCGGCGATGGTTGTGGGAATCCTGACGCGGTAGGAAAAATCTCCCTGCGCGAATTTCTTGGCGGCTCTGGTTAGACTCCTCAGGGGATTGGTGATGATCCTGAGGACAATGATGAGCAGGATGAGGAAGTAAACGTAGGCGAAGGCAAGGGAGCCGATCATGTCCCGTTCGACTCTTCTGGCGTGAGCGAGGAAAGGCGTGGTCTCGCTTGCGAAACCAAAGCTCTTGCCGGTTGACGGGAGCGAGACGATGGCGGCGAGCCATGTGCCTGCACCGACCTGAAAATTGCACACCGAGGCCGAGTTGTTTGCGGACCGGATCTGAACGGTGACGTACTCGTTGTTGATGTAACGGCGCTCGACCTCCGATCGCACATCCTCCGGCAGGCCGCTTTCCTCGAGGATCCGCATGTCGGAGTTATCGATGATAAACGGCCTGAGAGCGCCGGGATGGTAACCCTCTTCGGGCTTGCCGAGAACGGCAAGCACCTCGGAATCGCTCAGCCCGGCATTGAACGCGGACTCGACGGCGGGATAGGCGGCGCCGAGGCCCGCGATGAGCCCGTTGACGGCGAATTCGGAGGTCTTCTCCTGGAGCACTTCGTTTGTGGAAGCGAGAAAGAGAGCGCTTGAATAGATAAGCAGGGCCAGGGTGGCGGTGACCACTGTGAACATGAGGCTGTTCTTGCCTGAAACGACCTTGGAGAGCCATTTCAGAGGGTTTCTGCGCTTTTGACCCTTTTCAGTCATTGGATCTCGCAGTCATGCAAAGCAGGATTCCACCGTATACGAATTGTCCGGTCATGCAGACTTGCCGGACGGAGGTCGCGGAGTGATGTCCTGCACGCGGACGTTGATCTCGACAACGTTCAGGCCGGTCATCTCGTAAATTCGTCTCGCCACCTTCTCCCTGAGCTGGGTGGTGATCTCCGGGATCCTGGATCCGTAGCGGACGCGGACGAGCATATCGACGGCGGCTTCAGTGGAGCCGATGTCCACCTTGATGCCGTCGGTGCGTCCCTGGATGGAATCCATCAGCCTGTTGATCGGGTCGCGCCTTGGCGGCTCGAGACCGCTGATCTCCGCGGCGGCGAGTGAAGCGATTCGAGCGAGGACTTTCCTGCTGATATCGAACTCGCCTGCGGGCGGAATCGATGTGTGGGTGCGGATTTCCCGGGTTGCGGGATCCGGTTTGAGTTTCGAGATGTTCGAAGAAATCTCGTCGATGGAGATGTCGCGCTCGGAGTCCAGATCGATCGGGAGCGTGGGGACCTCGATGTCGGGTTTCCCCGCTTCAATGCCCGATGCGGAGGGTACAGCTCGCTTTCTCGTGCTCTTGCCGGTCGATTTGGACTTCTTCGACGCGGAGGAGGTCTTGCGTGTGGAGGTTTTCGTCGCGGTCTTGCGGGATTTCTCAGTTGTCTTCGTTCTGCTTGCTGTCGGCATCCTTGGTTTCCTCTCCTGTTGATGTTCGCTTTATCACAACCGTCGTGGTGTCGTCGAACTGATCAGCTCCCTCGGCGTGGTCCCTGATGGCGTCGAAAAGAGCGTAAACAATCTCCATTGCGCTTGAACCGGCGTTCTCCCTGACGATGGAATGGATGTTTTTGTAGCCGAACTGAACCCTCTCCGGATTCATGGCCTCGTTCAAACCGTCGGTGAACATGAGGGCGACGTCGCCCGGGGCAAGACGGACTTCCTTGCGCTCGAAATCCATCTTGTCCACGATGCCGAGGGCGATACCATCGGCGTTGACCTCTTCGAATCGATCGGTGGCGGCGCGGTAGATGAGCAGCGGCTGATGTCCCGCGGAGGCGTATTGGATCCCGTCGTCCGAGATTGCAAGGAGGCTCGCGGTGGCGAACTGTCCTTTCCCGATTCTCTGGGAGAGATGGGAGTTGACGTCTCTGAGGACATCGGCTGGATCGTCGAAGTGCTCGCATGCGGCCACGAAAAGCGCGCGAGTCATGGTCATAAGGAGGCTTGCCGGGATTGACTTGCCGCACACGTCGGCGATGGAGATGGCGGTGGAGTTCTTGCGCTCGAAGTAGTCGTAGAAATCGCCGCCGACCTCTCTCGCGGGGACGCTGCGTCCGAAGATGTCGTAGCCGGGAATCTCGGGATGGTCGTTGGGCAGAAGCTCGCGCTGGGTCTCGCGCGCGATCTTGAGCTGATCCTCAATGATGGAGGACTTGATGCTG
>CAYLVL010000166.1:0-6122 GCA_964387135.1 uncultured Planctomycetota bacterium | reverse complement strand
TCACCCGGGTGAATGGGAATCTCTCCGATCATCCCGAGCTTGTGAACCAGTCCCCGTACGACGAGGGATGGATGTATGCGCTGGAGCCTGAGAATCCCGCCGACATCGAGAAGCTGATGGACCCGGCGGCATACGCGAAGCATGTCGAAGAAGGCGGTCACTAGGGCTGAGCGCCTTCTCATCATCGTCCCGCAAGGGTCGGGACAACGCGTGATTCGTGTCCTTGCGGCCCGAATACTGCAATGCTAGGATAGTGTGCACTCGAATCATGGAGGGCGCGAATTCCCTGCAGGCGCGATCCTTCCCCTGGAGGCAATCGGTCAATGATTACGCGGTTTTCACTTGTAAGTCTTGCACTTGTTGCGGGCATGGGTCTCGCATGCTCCGGTTCCACCAATCCCACGGTGCCCGACAATCCGGTCGGTCGCCGGTCCGAGTCTTTCAGATTCACGAGCGTTGGGGAGAACACTCTGATTCTCGGTGCGTGGGATGTGATGATCGATGTCGAGGCCGGGACTGCCGAGGCGCTCCCGATTCGCACTGCGGAGGCGCATTTCGATGTGACGGTCATGATCAAGCCGCCCAAGTGCTACGACTGCTTCCAGGCGAGAAATCTCTCATTCGATTCCGACACGAAGGTGCTGACGGTCGATATCGGCTTCAAGAACCCCAGCAACATCACCGGTTACGATATCCGGGGTATTGTCACTGAGTTCGGGTACATGGAGTTCGTGAATCCCGACGGCTACACCGATCTATTATGCACGGTGCCGGGTGAGTTGAACCCGTTTCTCGCCTACGATACGGGTCATGGGCAAAGGGAGTTCGGGGGACTTCAGGTCCACTTCGAGACCATGCAGATATACAACCCGATGTTCCCCGAATTCGCGCCTTTCACCTACCTGGTCGAGGCGAGCTGGCCCGACAACTGCAAGGAGCCGTACGAGGTTCTCTACTGCGGTATCTCGAACGACCTATTCAGTGACGGCTCCAACTCCCCGACACTTCAGATTGCAGCGAGAGACTGGCAGGACAACGTTGAGAGCGTGACAGCCGATCTCGCGCCTGTCGGTGGTGGAATTGTGTCTTTCAGCCCGAACGGCGCGCTCCTGGATGTCTGGGAAGCCGACGTGTCATGCGCTCCGGGAACTCCCGTCGGCGACTATGAAGTCATGGTCACCGCGATTACTGCCCCGCCTTTCGATCAGACCGCGGCAATGCACAATTACATTACCCTGAGGGTGGTCAATCCTCCCGAGCCCGGAGAGGAAGTGTTCGGCAGTCCGGAAAGGGTGTCCGATACGCCCGGCGAGAGCTTCATCTGGCCAAGGCACGCTATTGCAGTTACCGGCGACGGCACCAGCCACGTGGCATGGATCGATAACTCGCCGGACCCGCAATCGAACGACTTCCATGTCTACTACTCGAAGCGCGAATCGGGAGTGTGGAGCGTTCCGCAGCTCATCGACGGCAGCGAGGGCAGAGCGTTCTACGCGACAATCGCGGCCGATCCGGATGACACGGTTCATATTGTCTGGGAGGACGAGCGGGACCATGTGCTGGGAAGCGATATCTGCTACGCGTCGTCGGCCGACGATTTCGCCGGCACATCGATTCTCTACGCCGGCGATGACGGTCTGAGCAATGTGCATCCGAAGATCGACTGCGGGGATG
The DNA here is from genome assembly GCA_964387135.1 of uncultured Planctomycetota bacterium. Classification (GTDB taxonomy): domain Bacteria; phylum JAJVIF01; class JAJVIF01; order JAPKYR01; family JAPKYR01; genus CAYLVL01. The sequence goes on along the minus strand of CAYLVL010000166.1, from coordinate 4,448 downwards.
ACGGAACTCTACATGTTATCTGGCATACGCTGGAGATACAGGGCATCAATGACTATGAGTATGACGTCTGGTACATGAAGAAACCGGCTGGTGGTGGACCGTGGCAGTCCGCGCTCTCAGTGGTCGCGAACGAAGATATTTTTGAAGCCTACCCCTCGCTTGCGCCGGGACCTTCAGGAAGCGCTTATGTGGCGTTCCAGTCCGATGCGTCCGGTCCTCACGGGATTTTCTTCACGAGGAACCAGACCGGCAGTTTCATCGTCCCGATTGTTGTGGCGGTGAGTGAAGCGCACCAGCCATCGCTTGAGATTGCGGCCGACGGCAGCCTTCTTGTTGCGTATTTCGATTACATCGACGACTCCTACACCGACATCTATCTCAGGCGCTCAACCGACACCGGAGACACCTGGGGAAGTCCGGAGCCGGTGAGCGAGAGCGATGACGCCTACCAGTACGCGCCTGACATCGAGTGTACGGACGAGGGCGACATTCACATCGCATGGCACGAGGAGAACGAGCAGGGCAGACCGGGACGGGTGCTGTACAGGGAGTACCTGAACGGCAGCGGATGGCGGGACATCCTCAAGCTGGTCGATTCACCTGGCATGGGAGCTTTCCCGAGTATGGACAGCGACTCGGCAGGACATATCCATGTGGCCTACGAGCTCTACACATCCGCAGCGCCCCTTGAAGACAACTACGAGATCTGGTACCGAGACAGTGTTCCATAATCCTCGCATCATCATCTTCCCTATGCGGGAACGCCGGCCACCGGCTGGCCAATAAGCGATTTTCGCATTAAACGTCACATGACCCTATTAAGAGCTCCATGCACTTTCTCCACGACTCTATTTGTGGAGGAGCAACAGGTGCACAGCTATGGCTGCCATGTCAAAATCCTCGGCCAGAACCAGGCGCGCTCTTATTCTGTCCGGTTGCATTCTCCTGGCTCTGCTTGTTCTGGTAATCATCCCGACCGGAGTGGAACCGGCAAGCGGGCGGGAAAGAAATGAGCTCGAATTCCACGATGAGATGTCGAGGGCGGCCGATGAATACATGCTCTCTCATTCGATGGAGGACAGGCAGGCCGCGGCTCGCCGACTGAGAAGCATCCGGGCGGGGAGCGATCCCCAAGAATCGATTCAGTCGCAGCAGATGTATGCCTTCTTGCGCGGCGGGGTCATCATCGTTATATTGGTGCTCGGCTACAATCTTACGGCCCTGTACTATCCGCGCCTGAGGCTGTCGAGCGTGTAACGGGCCGGGGAGTTCCCAATGACAAGAGTGGTTATCGCCTGCGACCATCGCGGAGTTGAAACACTTCGAAAAATCATCTCGTGGTGTGACGAAAACGGGCACGAAGCGGTGGACATGGGTCCGAAAACGACCGAGAGCGTAGACTATCCCGACTACGCGTTTCCGCTGGTCGAGAGGGTAGTGGCATCGGATGGTGAGGAAGTCGGCGTGCTTGTCTGCGGCTGGGGCAACGGCATGGTGATCGCCGCCAACAAGGTGAAAGGTGCGCGCGCCGCACTATGTCTCAGCAGCATCCAGGCAAAGTACGCCAGATGGCATAACGACGCGAATGTACTGGTTCTCTCGGCCGAAGCGACCGGCTGGGGCATGATGCAGGAGATCATGAAAGCGTTTCTCAGCGAGGAGTTCGAAGGCGGACGGCACGAGAGGCGAGTAAAGAAGATCGCTGATTACGAGTAGGTCGTGCAGACACGGGAATTCCCGTTTATCTCTGTCCCTGCTATCCCCGTTTTCCTCATCTGATATGCCTCGTCAGGTACACATTATCGGAGCGGGACTTGCGGGGAGCGAAGCCGCGCTTGTGTGCGCCCGCAATGGTATCAGCGTCCGGCTCTCCGAGATGCGTCCCGACAAGACCACCCCGGTCCACAATTCCGGCGATTGTGCAGAGATTGTATGCTCGAACTCACTGGGAAGCCTGAAAAACACAACAGCGGGTGGATGCCTCAAGAGAGAGCTGGCGCTCATGGCAAGCCCGCTCATTGATATCGCCCTTGAAACGCGAGTCCCTGCCGGGCACGCTCTGGCAGTTGATCGCGATAAATTCGCGCGGGAGGTCACAGGAAGAATCGAGTCGGAGCCTCTCATCGAGCTCGCCCGAGAGGAGATAACCGAAATCGATCCCCGTCCCGAAACCCCTCCGACCCTCATCGCGACCGGCCCGCTGACGTCCGATGCGTTATTGAGAAGCCTTGCGCTTCTTCTCGGCGAGGAGCATCTCTACTTCTTCGACGCGATCAGCCCGTCGGTCGCCCACGACAGCATCGATCTTGAAAAGGTGTTCTACGGCTCGCGCTACGATCCCGAAAACACCGACTACCTGAACTGCCCGATGGACAGGGAGCAGTACGAGGCGTTTCACAGGGCGATTCTCGAAGCGGAGAGAATAGAGATCAAGGATTTCGAGCCGGACAAATTGTTCGAGGGATGTCTGCCGGTAGAGGTTGCGGCGAAGCGTGGGATCGACTCGCTGAGGTTCGGTGCGATGAAGCCTGTGGGTCTGGATGACCCGAAAACCGGAAGGCGACCCTGGGCGGTTGTGCAGCTCAGGCGGGAGCAGGTCGACACCCGTAGCTGGAACCTCGTCGGTTTTCAGACAAGGCTCAAGTACCCCGAGCAGAAGCGGGTATTCAGGATGATCCCCGGACTTGAGAACGCTGAATTCACACGCTACGGGAGCATGCATCGCAATGCCTACATCAAGTCTCCCTACCTGCTGGAGCCGACGCTTCAGATCAGCGAATTCCCCCACCTCGTGATGGCCGGATGTCTTGCGGGAGTCGAGGGATACGTGGAGGACATCGCCACCGGGCATCTTGCCGGACTGTTGCTCGTTGCACTTGCGAAGGTGAAGAAAATCCCCTCTCCTCCGCCGCTCACCATGCATGCTGCGCTGTGCAGGGCCATCACTGATGTCGGCAACATGCCGTTTCAACCGATCGCTGCAGCATTGGGGCTTCTGCCTCCTTTCGAGAAACAGATCAAGGGAAAGAGGGAGCGAAGGGCGGCAATTGTAGCCCGAAGTCTGGATAGTATGTTGGGGTTCGTCAAGAATCTCAGGGAGACGGGCTACAGCATACCGGATGCGATCGAAATCCCCGAGTGACAACCAGCTTCCCTGCGAGGGGGCTCTGGAAAGTTTCCTCGAGCACCTGTCGGCGATCGAGGGCAAAAGCCCGAATACCGTAAAGGCATACAGGCGCGATCTCACGGATTTCCTGGGATTCCTTGCTGGCGAGTCGGGCCTTCCTTCCGGAGCCGGGCCTGAGAGGATTTTTCGGGATGACATCACGTCCTATCTCGAGCATCTCGGGAGGCGACGGGAAGTACGGACACGGAAGGGGATCCGTTCCGGCAAGCTGTCGCCGTCGACTATGAATCGACGACTCAGCGCGATCAAGGCGTTTTTCAGATTCTGCCGGGAGTACGGCCTTACGAAAGCCGATCCAAGCGCCGATCTTAAAGGCGCGCGCAATCAGAAGAAGCTACCGGCGTTCCTGACGGTGGAGGAGATCGAGCGGCTCATCAAGTCAATATCCGCCGGTGACCTTGCCGGACTCAGGGATCGCGCGATTATCGAATGCCTTTATTCCACCGGGCTGAGGGTGTCGGAGCTTGTCAGCCTGAACCTTGGCGATTTCCCGTCGCGGGGCGACACAATGCGGGTCATCGGAAAGCGCAACAAGGAAAGAATCGTCTTCCTGGGAGGACCCGCCATACATGCGATCGAAGCCTATCTCGTCCGCCGACGTGCTGAGGGCTTTGAGCCTTCGGATGAATCGCCGCTCTTCATGAATCTCAGGGGTGGACGTCTGACTCAACGGAGCATTCAACGCATGCTGGCGGATCGCGCCCGTCAGGCGGACTTGAGAGTGATTCCGACTCCGCACTCGCTGAGACATTCCTTCGCCACTCATCTGGTTCAGGGGGGCGCCGACCTCCGCACCGTGCAGGAACTCCTCGGCCATGCGCGGCTGGGCACCGTGCAGGTATACACGCATCTGTCTCTGAAAGACATACGCGAGCGGTATCTTGATGCTCACCCGCTGGCAAAGCCCAGCGGGGACTAGATTGGGTTGGAAAAAGCCGACCGTGATGGTCGGCCGCCTTTCCCCGGCAGTCAGCCCTGTGTTATTGAATGCCGCGCAGCGTAACTTCAGCTCCGGCGGCGAGGGTCATGATGATGCCGTCCCTGTGACCGTCCGGAGAGCCGTAGATGTAAGCGCCCTTGGGACCCGATTCGTACGGGTAATAGGGACCAGTCCAGGCGTCGCCGCCGCCGCTGACCTCGGGAAGTCCGCATCCTCCCGATCCCGTCCAGGGAGGCCAGCCGACGCGAATCTGCGCGTATCCCATGCTCATGCTTGGAGGGTCGGCCCATGGTGCCGGCATGCGGTAGAGGATCTCGCCAC